>JAFQGO010000033.1:0-2773 GCA_017398225.1 Oscillospiraceae bacterium
AGCTTTTCGTGGAAAAAGCGCGCGGCATCGCGGCATGCATCTTCCGCACGGCGGCGAAGGCTTCGCTCACCTGCACCGTAGTCAGACTGCGGAATTTCCATTCCTGCCCATTCGGCAAGCTTTGCCACGGCATCCGGAAAATCCAGATTTTCTATTTTCATAACAAATGAAATAACATCTCCGCCCGCGCCCCCGCCGAAGCAGTGAAAAAACTGCTTGTCCGACGACACATGAAACGACGGTGTTTTTTCGTTGTGGAACGGACACAGCCCGAGGTTTCCTGAGCCGCGCCGTGAGAGGGAAACATATCGTGACACAACAGAAACAATGTCACTTCGGGCGAGAAGCTCGTCCATAAATTCGCGCGGATACGCCACAGTTTTTCACTTCCTTACTGATCGTTTTGCGATTTTATGTTAATTCGTTTTCGCAAGGCGAAAACACAATAGTTCTTCATTTTTCACTATTCACTGCAGAAGCCTGCAGGCTTTTGCACTATATATGGCTCCAGGATATTGGCAGGAACAGCTCGCTGTATTTGTTCAGCGCATATCTGTCTGTCATACACGCGATAAAGTCACAGACTGCCGCGCTCACGCCGTCCTCCTCTGCGATGAAGCGATACTCCTCGGGAAGACGGTCGATATCGCGGCTGTAATATTCATAAAGCTTGAAGATCATACCACGGACCTTTTCTTCCTGACGGAGTGCGTAATCTGCACGGTAAACGTGCTCAAACATAAACGCGCGAAGCCCCATCATCGCCTTGTGAACTTCATCGGACATAAGAATGTCGCCTTTGCCCTCGCTTGCTGAGATTGTATCGAGAACAAGCGTGTTAATGCGCTTGCTGTGGCGATGACCGAGAATATCTTTAAACTCGCCGGGGATATCGCTTTCATGGAGCATCCCGCCGCGGCAGGCATCGTCAATGTCATGATTTATATATGCTATCCTGTCGGACAGGGCAACAATTTTCCCTTCAAGCGTTTCGGCTGTTTTATCACCGCTGTGGCAGGCGATGCCGTTAAGAACCTCGTGTGTAAGATTCAGACCGCGTCCGTTGCGCTCAATGCGCTCTGCAACGCGCACGCTTTGCAGATTGTGTGAAAATCTTCCGTCTGTGATAGCAGAAAGCTCACGCTCACCGCCGTGTCCGAAGGGGGTGTGACCGAGATCATGTCCCATTGCAATTGCTTCGCACAGGTTCTCGTTAAGATGCAGCGCGCGTGCGATTGTCCGCGCAATGCCGGAGACTTCAAGAGTGTGAGTGAGACGGGTGCGGTAGTGGTCGCCTTCAGGGGAGATAAACACCTGCGTTTTATGCTTTAAGCGGCGGAAGGACTTGGAATGAATAATCCGGTCGCGGTCACGCATAAAGCAGGTTCGGATATCGCACGGCTCCTCCGGGCGTTTTCTTCCGCGGCTGTTTTCAGACAGACACGCAAACCCGGAAAAGTCACGCCGCTCGCGTTCTTCTTCAAGTTGGCGGATGTTCATAATGTCATCACCTCATAAGAGAAAATATCAATGCCTCTGTATAAGTATTATACGCCGAATATTTTATTTTTCCTCTTTTTTTACGAAAAATTTATGAAAAAACAAAAAACATTCCGTATAATTCGGAAAAATTGTATCGGGCGCAAACGCGGGTGCGCCCGATACCCATTATTACATAATTTCCGTGTAGCTTCCGAAGTATTTAAATCCGTCAAGGTCATCCTCAAGCTCGCATATAAGCTCAAAAAGCTCGGGGGAGTAAATGGAAGCGCCTATGTCAAAGTAGAACATGAATTCAAAATCAGAGCCGGGCTTCGGTCGGCTTTCAAGCTTCTCAAGGTTTATTCCGAGAGCATTGAAGCGCGCCATAATGCGATAGAGAGAGCCGGGCTTATGCGGGATTTTCATCATAATGCTTGTCTTGTCTGCACCGGGGTAAATTTCAAGGTTTTTTGAAATACAGATAAAGCGCGTGTAGTTTCCTATGTGGTCGCAAACGTTATCGTAAAGAGTTGCAAGGTCATACAGCTCTGCACATCCGGGAGAGGAGAGCGCCGCGATGTCATCCCTGCCGCTTTCTGCAACCATCCGTGCGGCAACGGCGGTGTTTTCACATACCGTAATCTTTATATCCTTGTGTGCAGAGAGGAATTCACTGCACTGATTTATAGCCTGCTCATGGGAAAAGATTTCCTTTATGTTGCTCATTTCCGCGCCGCGGCGTGCGAGCAGTGCGTGGCCTACCTGAATGCGGGCACTGCGAACTATATGGAACCTGAATTTTGCCATAAGGTCATAGATCTTATTGACCGAGCCGGCGGTACTGTTTTCAATCGGGAGCACGCCATAGCGGCAGAGCTTTTTGTCAACTGCACGGAAAACGTCTTCAAAGCTTCCGAAATACATTATGCTCGGGTTTTTGAAAAGCTTTTCGCACGCAAGCTGTGAATACGCGCCCTCAACGCCCTGGCAGGCAACAACGCTGCCCTGCGGAAAGAGCTTATCCGTGCCGTCAATTGCTGCCTGCATACGCTCGGCAAGCCCGCTTTTTCTGCCCATAAGCTTGCGCTGATACGAGCGCGAAATATCGGTCATTGTGGAGTAAAGCACGCGCGTATAAGAGGAAAACTCCTCGCCTGCCATTTCTCCGACTTTTGAAAAAAGCTCGCGTTCGCGTGCCGGGTCATAAACCGGCAAATTGTTTTCACGCTTATATTGCCCGATTTTTGCTGCAGTTTCCATTCTTTCCCGGACAAGGGAAACAAGCTCCTTG
>JAFQGO010000034.1:0-6502 GCA_017398225.1 Oscillospiraceae bacterium
AAAGGAGTTTCATACCTCCGAGAATTTCCGCTTCAAGAGCGATTCTCTCGGGTGTTTTTTCAATGAAAAACTCGCGGTTTATACCCTCAAAATCCGCGCCGTGAGCAATAAGCTCTGCCGCTTTTCTGTGGGTTTCCGGTGTGGTATTTGCGTGCAGGAATCTGCCTGTATCTGTTGCAATTGCAACATAAAGAGCATTTGAAAGCTTTTTTGTAAGCTTTATGCCCATCTCCATGGCGAGATCGTAAATAATCTCTCCGCAAGCCGCCGCATCGGAAATGACGCAAGCGAGGCGCGAATAGGTGCGATGCGTTACATGATGGTCGATAACAAGCTCAACATCATCTGCAAACGCTTCACTTTCCTTGGAAAGAAGCTTTTTGTCTGCACAGTCAACCGCAATAACACATTTCGGAGAAAAATCCTCCGGTGCAAGATACGGACGCACTACCTTTGTAAGCTTTTTATTAAACTCGGGATTTCTGAAAATATACGCATTCTTTCCCACCGCACGCAGGATAAGCGCAAGAGCCGCCGCACTTCCCGCGGCATCGCCGTCCGGGCTTTTGTGCGTGAGAATCATCACGTCATCGCGCGTTTTGAGAAACTGTGCAACCCCCGCAACGTCAAGCGTGCGCTTTTTGCTGTCCTCACGCGCAACGTTCTCAATAAGCTCCATTATATGCGTTCCGGTGACAATTGAGTTGTCGGCAATGAACGTAAGCTCCGGCGTATGACGGAGAGAAAGACGCTTTGCCGCCTCACGGCGCAGATATCCCGACGCCGAAACAAGCCCGCGGATGCAATCACGCTCCTTCGCTTCATCGCCGAGAACGCTCACATAAACGCGCGCGCTTCCGAGATCCGATGCCGTTTCGACACGGACAATGCTCACAAGCCCCGATACACGCGGATCACGCACCGTGCGGATAAGCTCGGAAAGAACTCTCAGCATTTCATCGTTTACACGACCTATACGTACACTTCCCATAAACAATTAATCCTTTACTTCTACCATTTCATAAGCTTCAACAACGTCGCCTTCCTTGATATCGTTGAAGTTTTCAACACTCAAGCCGCACTCATATCCGGAGGCAACTTCCTTAGCATCGTCTTTAAATCTCTTGAGCGATGCAAGAGTTCCGTCATACACAACAACGCCGTCGCGGACAACGCGGACGCTTGCGTTTCTTGTAATCTTACCGTCGGTGACATGGCAGCCTGCAATCGTTCCGATTTTGGATACCTTAAAGGTCTGACGGATTTCCGCATGGCCGAGGACTTCTTCGCGGAATTTTGGAGCGAGAAGACCTTTCATAGCCGCTTCCATTTCCTCGATGCAATCGTAAATTATGCGGTATGTGCGGACATCTGTTCCCGATGCCTCTGCACTGTCGCGCGCACCTGCATCCGGACGGACGTTAAATCCGACGACAATAGCATTTGATGCAGATGCAAGGAGAATATCCGACTCGTTGATAGCACCAACGCCTGTGTGGATAACGCGCACACGGACTTCGTCGTTTGTGAGCTTTTCAAGAGATGCCTTGACCGCCTCGGCAGTACCCTTAACGTCTGCCTTGACGATGATGGGAAGCTCTTTTATCTCACCCTGCTGAATCTGATCAAAGAGGTCTTCAAGAGAAACCTTGCGCGTTGCCGCCTTATTAACCTCATCCTTTTCAGTCTGCTTACGTTGCTCAACAAGCTCACGTGCCATACGCTCATCATCTACGGCGTAGAAGATATCACCTGCGTTCGGAACCTCGGAAAGACCGATAATCTCAACCGGAACCGACGGGCCTGCAGTCTTTATCTTTCGGCCCTTGTCATCCGTCATTGCACGGATTCGACCAACGCTTGTTCCCGCAATGATAACATCACCGGAGTTAAGCGTTCCGTTTGAAACGAGAAGCGTTGCAACCGGACCGCGACCGCGGTCAAGCTTTGCTTCAACAACGGTACCCTTTGCGGCTCTGTCGGGATTTGCCTTAAGATCAAGCATATCCGCAGTGAGGATAACCATCTCGAGAAGCTCGTCGATGCCGTCTCCGCGCTTTGCGGAAATCGGGCATACGATGGTGCTTCCGCCCCACTCCTCCGGAACAAGCTCATATTCCGTGAGCTGCTGCTTTATTCTGTCGGGGTTCGCGCCCTCGACATCCATTTTGTTTACCGCAACAACAATCGGAACATCCGCCGCCTTTGCGTGGTTTATGGCTTCAATCGTCTGCGGCATGATTCCGTCATCCGCCGCAACAACAAGAATAACAACGTCCGTTACCTGAGCACCGCGGGCACGCATTGATGTGAACGCCTCGTGTCCGGGGGTGTCGAGGAAGGTTATCTTTCTTCCGTTTATCTCAACACGGTAAGCACCGATATGCTGAGTAATGCCGCCGGCTTCGCCCGATGCAACGTTTGTCTTTCTCACAGCGTCGAGAAGCGATGTTTTACCGTGGTCAACGTGGCCCATAACAACAACTACCGGATCGCGTCCCTTGAGGTCCTCTGCGCGGTCCTCACTCTCGTCGATGAGCTTATCCTCTATCGTCACGATAACTTCCTTTTCAACCTTTGCACCCATTTCAAGCGCAACAATTGCGGCCGTGTCGTAATCGATAACATCAGAAATTGATGCCATAACACCGAGCTTTATAAGCTGCTTTATAACATCCGCCGCCGTTCTCTTCATGCGTGAAGCAAGCTCTCCCACCGAGATTTCGTCCGGAATCATAACGGTTACCTGAGGCTTTTTCTGAACCTGAGCCTCAAGCTTCTTCATCTTTTCCTGCTCTTCCTGACGGCGCTTATTACCGAAATTCTGACCTCTTCTGTCCGAATTTTTCTTTATTTTCTGTTTCTGCACACCGATATCGCGAACCTTATCGGGGACAAGGCTGTCTACGCGATCATCATACTTCGAAAGGTCAACCGAGCCGCCGCGAGTATCGATAACGTGAGTCTTAACACCCTTTTTCGTTGCGTATTCGGGTGCGGCATCCGTCTTGCGCTCAACCGGAGCTTCTTCCTTTTTCACATCGGAAGCTGCCGGCTTTGCCTTATCCTTCTTTGCAGGTTCTTCCTTTTTTTCCTGCTTTGAAGCCTTTTCTGCTTTCTTTTCCCTCGGAGCTTTTTCCTTATTCTCCTGTACCGGTTCTTCTTTCTTCTCGCTGTAAACCTCGGACATAAGGCTTTCAAAGCTCTCGACCTGGTGCTTCAGTGTGAGGACATCAAAAACTATGTTGAGCTCCTCATCCGTAAGCGCCTGCATATTGGACTTCGGTGCTTCGGAATATTTTGTAAGTATTTCGGTGATTACTTTTGCCGTAACGTCAAAATCCTTTGCGACATCACGGACTCTGTATTTCTGTAAACTGCTCATACAGCACTCCACCTCCGTTAATATTTCATATTCTGCGATTTATCTTTTTCTTTTGTTTGCCGCTTTTTTTCTTTTGGTTATCTTTTGTACCCGTTCCGAAAGCCGCTCTGCGCACTCTTTTGCCTCCGGCAGCTTTTCCGCAAGCTTTTTTGCAATAGCTGCCGCAAATCCGACGTCGCACACAGCAACCGTTGCCGACGGACGTCTGCCGAGCGAGTTTCCAAGCTCTTCCTTCGTTTCCGGAACAGACACAAACGCAACACCTGAGCTTTCCGTTATGAATGAAAACGTTTCGCGCGTTCTGTCGGATGCATCGGATGCGCAAAGCACAAGGCGGACCTTTCCGGCAGAGATTGCGGCGCGAACCGCTTCATCTCCCGCCTCGAGCATTCCCGCCCGTTTCGCAAGCCCCAAAAGGCTGAGATAATTACTTTCCATCATTTTCCTCCGCAAGCTTTTTTGCAAGCCCGTCATAGACCTCGGCGGAAACCGGGCAGGAAAACGCGCGCTCAAGCGCCTTTGCTTTTCTCGCTTTTTCAATGCAGGCAGCGCTCTTGCAGACATATGCGCCTCTCCCCGGAAGCTTTCCGGCAAAATCAAGCGAAATTTCGCCCTCTTTAGGCTTTACTACGCGCACAAGCTCTGCTTTGGCTTTCATTTCGCGGCAGCCGACGCATTGGCGCATCGGCACTTTCTTTTGTTTTATCATACCGCACTTACCGCCTTTTTATTTATAAGACAGCGCTTTTCGGCTTGATATCAATCTTAAATCCGGTAAGCTTTGCCGCAAGACGTGCATTCTGACCGTCCTTGCCGATAGCAAGAGAGAGCTGCTCGTCATCTACAACAACGCGGCAGGAGCGTTCCTCTTCGTTTGTCTCTACCGATATTACATCAGCCGGAGCAAGAGCCGCGGCGACATATTCGCCCATATCCTCAGAGTATTTTACGATATCAATTTTCTCGCCGCGGATTTCCTCCACGATAGCCGCAACGCGGTTTCCGCGAGGACCGACGCATGCGCCGATAGGATCAACGTTCTCATCATTTGAGCGAACGGAAATCTTCGCTCTCGAGCCGGCTTCACGCGCGATACTTACAATCTCAACGATTCCGTCGTGAATTTCCGGAACCTCTATTTCAAACAATCCGCGGACAAGACCGGGATGCGTTCTTGAAATGATAATCTGCGGGCCGCGTTCGCTTCTCTTAACCTCAACAACATAAATCTTGATGCGGTCACCCTCGCGGACAACCTCGCCCGGGATAAGCTCTTTTGCGGAGATATAAACCTCCGTTTTGTCATTCTCGCCGGTTATCTCGATTGAAGCGCCGCCGCTGCGCGGATCGGTGCGCACAACAAGTGCCGTAAGAATTTCATGTTCCTTTGATGTGAACTCACGGAACACAACGCCGCGCTCTGCTTCACGGATTCCCTGAATAATAACCTGCTTTGCCGTCTGCGCTGCGATTCTTCCGAATGCGCGGGTCTCGATTTCAATGCTTATAACATCGCCGATGCCGGCTTTCTTTGAAACCTTTTTTGCTTCGTCAAGGCTTATTTCCTCGCCGGGATTCTCCACTGCCTCAACAACAGTCTTCTTGACATACATACGGAAGGTTTTCTTCTCGCAATCCGGCTCGACAAAAACATTGTCGATAACGCCTGCATTGTCGCGCTTATACGCAGCAAGAAGCGCCTGGGCAACTCTTTCAAGCATATAATCCTGCGGAATGCCCTTTTCCTTTTCGAGCTGCTCTATCGCAGCAAAAAATTCTGTGTTCATTTTTTTAAACCGTCCCCTTTATCTTTATTTAATTTATTTTCTAAAATTCAACGCGAAGGCGAACCGACGCAATTTCTTTCTTTGTAAAGTCTATGCTCTCTCCATCGACATCAAGCGTGACGTCACCGTCATTATAGCCGCAGAGCGTTCCGGCAAACTCTTTTTTCCCGTCTTTGGGAGAAAATGTTTTAAGCGTTACCGCGCTCCCCATATACGTTTCAAAATCGGACGGACGGTAAAGCCGTCTTTCAAGCCCTGCGCTTGAAACCTCAAAGATGTACGATTCCGCAATCGGGTCTTCTTCGTCAAGCACGGGGTCAAACGCGCGCGAGAAGCTTTCGCAGTCAGAAATCCCGACGCCGTCCTCTTTGTCGATAAACACGCGAAGATATCTCTCTCCGCCTTCTTTTACGAACTCGACGTCCCATACGCTGAGCCCGAGCTTCTCTGCAACGGGAGCCGCAAGCTCCGCAATGATTTCGGTTATCTTTTTCAAAAAAACCACCCCTTACAGTAGTGCGAGAGTGGACGACCGGCGCCCACTCTCGAATCCTAACATACTTACTATATGATGAGTATACCACATATATCCATAAAATGCAAGTTTTTTCTTGAAAAAAGTTTTAAAAAATTCAATTTCCGTTAAAGTTTATCTTACTGTTGTCTGTGCGAACTGCTTTTTTATCGGATGTGGCAACGATTGCATGGCGAATATGCAGTTTCTTCACAGCATTTCCAATCGTTTGCTCTCTATAGGATGTTTTCAGTTATTCGAAAAATTCGAACAACTATATCTCCGGAGAGGCTACTCAATTACATCTTCCTCCGGCAAAATAAATCTGTCGAAATCGCTTTCATATAATCTGTCCTGAACCACTCTATACTTTTCAAATTCGCTGAGAGCGTGCATGTGGGCAAGCTCTGCTGATACTTTTCCCGCATCTTGCAGAATTTCTCTGTCCCACACCTTCAAAAATCCGTTCAGGCGCTCTTCCCAGTCCGCCATAGTCATCGGTATATGCCTTTGTGCCTGCATTTCTGCCATATCCAGGTATGCCGACACAATCCTTTCAAGTTGGTCAAGCTCGTTTTCGGTGAGATAATTCTTAGCAACAATTACGTCGTATTTATGAATTTTGCTTTGTGGGGAACCGTCCCAACTTGTAAGTCCCATGTTTGTTTTTTCGGCATCGGCTCTGTGATATATAACCTCTGCGGCAGTCTGACCGTGTATACTGTAGTGTAATTTGTTTTGGACAGCAGCAAAGAATCTTTTTGTTGCACTCGCCGATGGGTCATAATCAAGTGCGGTAGAATAAATGTCAGTGAT
>JAFQGO010000035.1:0-4813 GCA_017398225.1 Oscillospiraceae bacterium
GGAGTTATCACGGACGTTATTGCATATGGGAAAGACGGGTTTGTAAACCTGCTTCCGAATGGCGATATATGCGTTACGCGCGCCGCGTGCGCGGATGTTACGGGTGACGGCGTTCTTGAGATACCGAAGGAGACGGAGAAAAACGCTCTTCGAGGGGCCACCAACCGGACATATCGCTGGAGCACGGTTTCGGAAAACGGCACGCTCATTCCGAGTGCATTTACCTATCATTCGTATTCCGAAGGCTGGTATCTTCTTCTGCCTACATCGTGGAGCGGAAGTGTTTACGCTTCACGCACGGTAACTCGGGCGGGAGAGATTGGGATTTCATTCTCGACGCGTGAGATTATGCAGGGGGATACCGATGAGCATATAGAAGCGCCGTTGTTTTCGCTTTATATGCTTACGGGAGGAAGCCGCGATGCATATGCCACAGAAGAAGGGCGATTTATCGTGGCAGAACGCGAGGACAGAATTTTTGCCGCAAAGATTGAAAGCGAGAGCTACCTTGCAACGCGGATTGATGAGGCGTTTATAAAAGCGGCACTTAGAAATATCGAGAGCGAATGGTTCTCCGAAATATCATTTGGATAAGGAGGAAAGAAGATGGCAAAGAAAAAAATTCTCGTCGTTGAAGATGAGGCGAGTATACGAAGCTTTATTGTTATAAATCTTGAGCGTGCAGGATATGAGGTTTGCGAGGCGGAATCCGGCGAGGATGCACTTGAGCTTTTGCGCCATGAGCAGGGAGTCGGTGTTGCGTTGCTTGATCTTATGCTTCCGGGCATTGACGGATTTGAGCTGTGCCGTCGTATCCGCTCCGGCGGGTCTAAAATCGGCATAATTATGCTCACTGCGCGCACACAGGAGGTTGACCGCGTTACGGGGCTTATGACAGGGGCGGATGACTATGTAACAAAGCCGTTTTCTCCGACAGAGCTTATTGCGAGAATTGATGCGCTTTACCGCAGGCTCGGCGATGTGGTTTCCGAGGATACATCAAGCCTTCGAAGCGGGCCGTTTTTGCTCAATACGCGCAACCGCACGCTTGACAAGGACGGCAAGCGCGTGCGCCTTACTCAGGTTGAGTATACAATTATGCAGTATTTTCTTGAAAATCCGGACCGCGCCATATCCCGTGAGGATATGCTTTCTGCAGTCTGGGGAAGCAGTAATATGAGCGAATTAAAAATCGTGGATGTAAATATCCGCAGGCTTCGCATAAAGATAGAGGATAACCCTGCCGACCCAAAGTATATCCGCACGGTGTGGGGCTACGGCTATAAGTGGAGCGATTAAAAGAAAGGAGAGCACGCCGCAATGCGTCATTCTATAGGAATCCGTCGCAGATGGATGATAAATAATCTTATATACATTGCGCTTATTATCGCGATTTGCGTGGGCGTGTTTTCTGTTTCTGCGATGAACTATTTTTATGTAAACATCCGCACGGGGCTTATAAACAGCGCGGAAATGAGTGCTGAATATTTTTCGCGTGATCTTACGCTCAGTATGGATTCGTTTTATCAGAATGCAAAGCGCAATCTTGTCGGTACGCCGTCGATGCGCAATGTTGAGCGTCAGATTTTGTTTTCAAACGGCAGAATAGTGATGTCATCGTCCGGGCTTCCGGCGGGGCTTCGTCCGGAAACACCGGAGATAGCGGATGCGGTTGCGCTCAACAAAACCTCCGCCTTTGTCGGGCGTGATGCGTATACCGGCGAGAGGATAATGAGCGTGTCAAGTCCGCTTGTGTCAGGCGATGATAAGGTTGTCGGCGTTGTGAGGTATGTGACAAGCCTTTCGGTGGTGGACAGGCGCATCCTTCTGCAGACTGTTGCGGCTCTTCTTGTCGGTGTAATTATGATTTTGCTTGTGTTTGTGTCAAACAAATACTTTTTGCGTTCAATCATATCTCCGCTGCGTGAGGTGACGGATATCTCAAAGAAGATAACCAAGGGAAGCTATGGCGCGACGATTGCCAATAAATATGACGATGAGATAGGAGAGCTTGTTGATTCCATAAATGAAATGAGTGCGGAGATTGCCCGCGCGGATAAGATAAAAAACGAGTTTATTTCATCTGTATCCCACGAGCTTCGCACGCCCCTTACCGCGATTATCGGCTGGGGCGAGACACTTACGGCAGTGGGGTTCGAAAACAAGGAAGAAGCCGCGCGCGGGATTGAGATTATACTTAAAGAAACGCGCCGTCTTTCAAAGATGGTTGAGGAGCTTCTTGATTTTGCGCGTATGGAGAGCGGGCGCTTTACGCTTTACGTCGATACAGTGAATCTGAAGGCAGAATTTGAAGAAACGCTTTTTATGTACGGCGATACATTCCGAAAGGCGGGCATTGTGACCGATTATACCAATGACATTGAGGATGATATCTATATCAACGGTGACCGCGAGAGATTAAAGCAGGTGTTTTTCAATATGCTCGATAACGCTATGAAGCATGGCGGTGAGGGCGGCAGAATAGATATGAGCATCCTGCGCGAGGGGAAAAATGTCTGCATAAAGATACGCGATTACGGCGCGGGAATACCCGAGGATGAGCTTCCGTATGTCAAGATGAAGTTTTATAAAGGAAAAAGCAAGGCACAGGGCAACGGAATCGGTCTTGCGGTCAGTGATGAGATTGTAAATCTTCACGGCGGACGGCTTGATATTGAAAGCCGCGAGGGAGAGGGGACGACAATAACAATAACCCTTCCCGTGAAGGAAACAGAAGAATAAGAAGAAAACAAGGAGATTACGAAAATGGGCAAATGCAAAAAAACCTCGATAGGAGGTCAGGCACTTATAGAAGGAATAATGATGCTCGGTCCTGAAAAGAGCGCAATTGCCGTGCGAAAAAGCGACGGTGAGATTGAGCTTAAGGTTGAGAGCATTACAAGGCTTGCGGATAAAAACAAATTTTTCCGCCTGCCGTTTATACGCGGAATACTGGGGCTTTTTGACAGCTTAAAGCGTGGGTTTGCAGCACTTGAATATTCATCATCCATTGCGATAGATGAGATTGAGGAAGAGCCGACGAAGTTTGAAAAGTGGCTTGAGAAAAAGTTTGGAAGCCGTGCAGTTGAAAAAGTCGTTATGGGAATAGCAAGCGTGCTTGGTATCGCAATACCGATAGTGCTGTTTATCTTCCTTCCCACGCTTCTTGCAGGAGCGGTTGATAAGGTAGTGGATAACCGGATTCTGCAGAATCTTTTAGAAGGCGTTTTCAGAATAGCGATATTTCTTCTCTTTATGTTCTCGGTATCGAGAATGAAGGATATGAAGCGCGTTTTCTCTTACCACGGGGCAGAGCATAAATCAATTTTCTGCTACGAAGCGGGGCAGGAGCTGACGGTTGAGAACGTCAGGAAGTTCTCAAAAGAACACCCGCGCTGCGGAACGAGCTTTATGTTCTCGGTCATGATTATAAGCATTCTTGTTTTCTCGGTTGTAAGCTGGTCAAATCCGTTTATACGTATGGCACTGCGCCTTGCCCTTCTGCCGGTTGTTGTGGGTATAAGCTATGAGGTTAACCGCTGGCTTGGCAGGCATGACAATTGGCTTTCAAAAATTGTCCGTGCTCCGGGGCTTTGGTTTCAGTCTTTTACGACGTTTGAGCCGGATGACAGCATGATTGAGATTGCAATAGCGGCACTGCGCGAGGTAATTCCCGACGACGGGGAAAAGGATAACTGGTAATCCGAAGGGATCGAATACCTTAAGGTTTAAAAGGCGGCGTGATATTTTGTTTACCACATATAACGATGTTTATCTTGATATAAGGCGCGCGCTCCGCGCGGAGAATATTTCAATGGCAGAGCTTGAGGCTTTTGAGCTTGTGCGCTATGTTACCGGAAAGAGCCGAGAGGAGTTTGTTAGGGATAAATACCTTCACGCTACGGCACAGACGGTATCTTCGGCGATGCGGCTTTGCGACCGGAGACTTCGCGGAGAGCCGCTTGCATATATCCTGGGAGAATGGGATTTTTACGGAATAACGCTGAAGGTTACGCCTGATGTTCTCATTCCGCGCTCTGATACCGAGGCGCTTGTAGACTGCGCTTTGCGCAGAAGCGAGGGTGAGTTCCGTTTCCTTGACCTTGGCTGCGGAAGCGGATGCGTTGGCATAGCGCTCGGGCTTATGCGAAATTCATCCCGCGGTGTGCTTGCCGATATCTCTGATGCGGCGCTTGCCGTTGCTAAGGAGAATGTGTATAATGCACATCTTTCGTCACGGCTTTTGTGCGTAAAAGCGGATATGACGAAAAAACCTCCGGAAAATCTCGGCAAGTTTGACGTTATCGTTTCAAATCCCCCGTATATAACGGCGGAGGAAATGCGCGGGCTTGATAAATCAGTTGTTGATTTTGAACCGTTTGGTGCACTGTACGGCGGTGAGGGCGGACTTGACTTTTACCGCGCGATATGCGAAAACTGGTGGGATTCATTAAACGACGGAGGTGTACTTGCTTTCGAGTGCGGAATAACGCAGAGCACTGACCTTGAAAAGCTTGTTTCATCGATCGGCGGAAAAAATGTTCAGACAACGCGTGACACCGCGGGGGTAAACCGCGTGGTGTCGTGTATTAAGCCGAGGAGAGTCGAACACCTTAAGGTTTAAAAACGCAATTTCAGCGAACTACTGCAGAAAATTCTGCAAATATACGTTAGTATGATTTTTGAATTTTCTTTGTATTTCATCAGAAATTTTCGTTTTTAAACTCTTCGACCTTAAACGCAGGAAAATTTTAAATAATTTAAATGCGAAGGACGAAGCAAGGCTGGCGCCTTGCAAGGAGGACAAATTTAA
>JAFQGO010000001.1:0-14510 GCA_017398225.1 Oscillospiraceae bacterium
CCCTGTCAACCAGCTCCCGGGGAGCATCTCCGGCACCTACGCAGCGGCAAATGTCGGGTGCCATCCGGCGGGCAAGCCGCAGTAAGTTGTCATTTCCGGATGTAAAGTAAACGTATTTTCTACAGTCGTATTTGTCAATCAGAGCAATTATTTTACGCAGAGCATCAGGGTCATATTCGCATTGATTATCGACTGTTTTAATGTGAATATTCATAATGGTATGGCAAGATAATTTTTTTAGGATGTCTTCGAATTTCAGAATTTTCAGTCCTTTAAATTTTTCGCCATACTTTATACCGAAATCAAATGACAGCAGTTCTTCGTAAGTATAATCATAAATGTTTCCTGTTCCGGTGCTTACCCGGTCCAGCTTTTTATCATGGCAGGAAACAATCTCACCGTCTTTAGTGACCCAAAGATCAAATTCGATCTCCTCTGCGCCCATAGCAACCGCCGCACCAAAAGCCGGCATACTGTTTTCCGGAGCAATGGTGTTAAAGCCTCTGTGTGCGCAGAACCGCGGATAAGGCATGATGTCATCCGGTCTTACAATGGCACTGCCGGCGGGACGGTATTTCCAGGGGCGGCGGCCTTTTTCAATATACTCGTAATGTGCGGCATCCGGATTTCCGAAGCCTGCAGGTTTATAATACTTTTTATGTACATCGATCTCCGCCGTAGACAGGCCTATATGGCTTTCCATATGGCAAAGGACTTCTCCCGTCGGTGCAACCACCATACTTGCACCACCGATATTGGAATTAACGTCCATTGATACAGATGATCGGATCACATAGGTATTGGTATTGTATGCCAGAAATTGAGACATAATCTTCAATGCTTCGTGGGTATCGCTTCTTTGATGGGAGCAGGCAATGATCACATCCAAATTTTGCCTTGCAAGGTTAGGAAAAGCCTCATAGAAATAGGCATCATAGCAAATAAGGAATCCAAAGCGAATGCCTTCTATTTCGATTACGGTAGGTTCGGAAAACTCAAAAGAATAATCGCTGTCGAGCTTCATCACCGATACTTCGCCGGGGGTTAAGTGCTGTTTATAATACTTCCCCGCAAGTTCGCCGTTACGGTTAAAGGCATAGGTTGTGTTTCGCGAGCCTGTTTCGGTTTCGCTTCTTGCATTTACAAAAAGCAGAGCGTTACATCTTTTCGCAGTGGCACTTGCAATTTCCAGCAATCTTTGATTGTATTTCTTTACGCTTTTTTCTGCAGCTTCCTTTGTCTTTGCTAAGCAGGGGATATCACAGGACTCAGGAAATACGATCAGGTCCATTGAACTGTCACACTGTTCAAATAACGCTAATTGCTTTTCAAATAGCTCATCAGAACGGTTATAATCTGTTGAATATTCCGGTTGCGCAACACATACTTTCATTTAAATTCCTCCTTATAATATAGCCATATTTTCCGGTTTCCGGCAAAGCCGTAGAGGAAAATGGCTTTAAATCAGTATAATAACTGCTTTTGCAGTTATTATACCATATATTAAATCAGATTCACAGCACGAAAAAACAGGTATTGCTATATAACAATTTATATAGTAAAATAAGGAGGGTGATGAAAAATGAATTTAAATCGGCTGCAATATTTCTTAGAAGTTGCAGAAACAGAAAATATTACAAAAACTGCTCAAGCACATCTGCTGCCTCCGTCTGCAATATCGGCTTCTATTAAAAAGCTTGAGCAGGATTTAGGCGTTGCGCTATTTGACAGAACACATAATAAGATAACCCTTAACGCCAAAGGAAAATACTTTGCCGCGGAGATAGGGGGAATATTTAAAAAAATAGAGGATGCAACAGCTCAAATTACTGCTCCCTCTATTGCGCTTCCCGAAATAAAAATTCTTATTCACGCAAGGTCGAAATGGATCACGGAATTGATTGTGGAATATGCTGCCGGGGAACAAAGCAACAACTTTATCATTTCCAATGACTACGCAAACGCAAATATTGATGATTATGATATTATCATTGATGAGCCTGATGATAAATACAACCATCTGAACCATTTTGTATTGAGCGTGGAAAGAATTTGCGTTAAGGCTTCATCAAACAGTTCCTTGGTGGGGAAAGAGCTTTATTTTCAACAGTTGGAAGATGAACCGTTTATTCTTCCGTGCACAGGTAACGGTATGCGGAAGAGGTATGAAGATGCTTGCAAACGCCACAAGATAAAAGAACGTATCATTGTAGAATGCAATGACAGGCAATGTCTGCACCAGTATGTTTCATCAGGCATAGGACTTACAATCGGTTCATATCGGTCTCTGGAGGACTCTGTCCAACAAAATTTAACTGCGCTCAAAATTTTGGACTTTGACGAAATCCAAACTGTATGCGTTTTTTACAAGAATAATGAAAAGCCGGGCTTTTATTTAAAAAACTTTTGTGACTATCTCTATTCAAAACGAATTCTATAAATCCCTCAACGACAAAATTCTTCTTTACAAAACGTAATATTTATAGTACAATATACATACTGTTTCAAAAACGGAGGGGTTTGAGTGAAAAACAATATGGATTTTCCGCGCACCTTGTCTCTTTTACGCAGAGAAAAAAACTTAAGTCAACGCAAGGTTGCAAAAGAGCTTGGGGTATCTCAGGCGGTGCTTTCGCACTATGAAAACGGTCTGCGCGAGCCGGGACTTGAGTTTGTTGCAAGAGTAGCGGATTATTATAAAGTGTCGGCAGATTTTCTGCTCGGCAGAACAATGTCACGAGAGGATTACACAATTACCGCAGAGGATTTGCCCGATAGCTCTGAGGATAAGGACAATGTTCTCCGCGGCAGCATGATGGCAACGCTTGCAAAAAAGCTTGTTATAAATTCGCTGAGCATAATTTTTGATATTGTCGGTAAATCAAAGAACAAGGAGCTTATCACGGAAACTGCGGCGTTTTTCAATCTTGCGGTGTATAAGGTGTTCCGTTCGCTGTACTCGGCGGATAAGGAGAGCAGTGAGGATATCTTCTCCGTTGATGAGCGAATCTGGAGTGAGCTTACGAATGCCGAAATGTCGTTTGCCGCGATGAATATAAAGCGCGAAGCAGAGGGGATAACGGAAGCGAAAGATAAAAAGAGTGAGCTTCCGTCGGTTTCACAGGAGGATATTTCCGCAGAATATCCGGCACTTTTCCAGTCGCTTTTGTCGGTGCTTCAGTCGGTCGGCAAACGTCTCGGCGAAAGACTTGATAAATAATATTTTAAGGGGTTCGAAAGAACCCCTTTTGTATTTATACTCCGATTGAGGTTTTAATCTCTGTCCAGAGCTCATCATAGATTTTTGTTTTGTCGCCGAGTGAGGAGAAGATTTCAAGGTCATATTTTGTTATATCCGGATATGCCGTCGGGTCTTTTCCCGCTTCTCCCATAAGCTCACGTGCGGGCGTGCTCGGGGAAGAATAGCCAATGTATTCCGCATTCTTTGCTGCGATATCGGCACGGCACATAAAGTTTATAAACTGCTCGGCACCGTCTTTGTTCTCGCAGCTTGCGGGGATACACATAGAATCAAAGAAGATGTTTGAGCCCTCGGACGGGATAACGTATTCAAGGTCCGGATTTTCGCCCTTGCAGTAAACTGCATCGCCTGCATATACGAGAGCAAGCGCGGCCTCGCCGCCGATCATTTTATCCTTTACCTCGTCAACAACCCATGTGAGAACGAGCGGGCTTTGATCAATAAGCTTCTGCTTTGCTGCCTGGAGAGCAGCGGCGTCGGTTGTGTTCAGGCTGTGGCCGAGATATTTAAGCGTAATGCCGATAGCATCGCGCTGGCTGTTCATCATAATGATGTTATCCTTATATTTCTCATCCCAGAGCGCGCCCCAGCTTGTCGGCGCTTCATCTACCATAGTTTTGTTATAGAGAATGCCGACCGTTCCCCAGGTATAGGGTACGGAATACTTGTTATCCTTGTCAAATGACAGGTTTTTATATTCTGCATCAATATTGCCGTAATTTGTGATTTTGCTCATATCAATCTCGGAGAGAAGATTTTCAGCAATCATACGCTCAATCATATAATCCGACGGGATGATAACGTCATATGAGTTGTTTGAATTTTTTATTTTCGTGTACATATCCTCATTTGTCTCAAACATTTCATATATAACGCGCATACCGCTTTCTTCTTCGAATTGGTCGATTACGCCGGGCGCGATATAGTCACCCCAGTTGTATACCTTTACGACCGGTCTGTCGTCGCCGCAGGATGAAAAGAGCAGGCAGAGCACTGCAGAAAGAGCAAAAATAATTTTTTTCATTATATTCTCATACTCCTTTTTGATTTATTGTGGTCTTTTTTTGCCGCGCCGACATTCGCAACAATAAGGATTATCAGAATTGCGGCAAACATTATGGTTGAAAGCGCGTTAATTTCGGGTTTTATTCCGCGCTTTGCCATCGTGTAGATTGAAATTGAGAGGTTGCTCACGCCGTTGCCGGTGGTGAAAAAGCTGATGATAAAATCATCAATCGACATTGTAAGCGAAAGAAGAAATCCCGTAAACACACCGGGCAGAAGCTCGGGAAACATTATCCGCCAGAAGGACTGTGTGGGTGTACAGCCGAGATCCTGCGCCGCATCGTATAAGCTCCAGTCAAGCTGGCGCGCTTTTGGCAATACCGCGAGGATAACATACGGAATACAGAAGGTGATGTGAGAGAGAAGCATCGTGAAGAAACCAAGGTCAAGTCCCATAAGGGTAAAGAGAAGCATCAGAGAGACACCGGTTACGATTTCTGCATTGAGCATCGGAATATATGCAACGGACAGAACCAGCGTGCTGCCGCCGCCTTTTTTTCTGGCAAGACCGTACGCTGCCATAGAACCGATGATTGTTGCGATAAGTGCAGCGAGAAAGCCGCACAGAAGCGTGGTATAAAGCGAGGACATAAGAGCGTCATTTGAGAACAGCTGGCGGTACCAGTCAAGCGTAAACCCCTGCCAGCTTGCGCGGGATTTGGATGCATTGAACGAGAACACCATAAGGACGGCTATCGGGGCATACAAAAACGCGAGGACGAGACCGATATAGCATTTTGAAAGCTTTTTCATCGAAGTATTCTACCTCCGTTTCCGGTTCCCGACTCAACATCGCCGCGGTTTATAAAGTACATAAAGACAAGAACAATAACCATTATAACGACGCTGAGAGCGCTTCCGAAGTGCCAGTCGTTCACAACGCGGAATTGCTGTTCGATAACATCACCGATAAGGGGAACCTTGCCACCGCCCATAAGCTGGGAGATTACAAAGGTTGTAACGCTTGGCACAAAAACCATCGAAACTCCCGATAAAATCCCCGGTACGGAGAAGGGGAGAGTGACGCGTAAAAAAGCCTGAAAGGGATTTGCTCCGAGGTCTGCCGCCGCTTCAAGATGGCTTTCGTCAAGCTTTAAGAGCGTTATGTAAATCGGCATAATCATAAACGGAAGATAATTATATACCGTGCCGAGGATAACGGCGCCCTCGTTGTAGAGAAAGCGAACCTTCGGCAGACCGAGAGACGCCAAAACCGTGTTTATGATTCCCGTGTTTTCGAGAATGGAAAGCCATGAATATGTGCGGAGAAGAAAGTTCATCCACATAGGCAGAAGCATAAGAATCACGATGATAAATTTTGCACGTGAGCGGCTTCTTGCCAGAATGTATGCGGCGGGGTAGCCGCAAAGGATGCACACGAGTGTGGATATAATTGCAATCTTGAAGCTTTTCAGCACCACTCCGAGATACATGGGGTCTGCAAGGCGCGAAAAACCTTCAAGGGAAAATTCCGTACCCGCGCCGCCTGCGCGCGTAAACGCAAAATAAATTACGATGGCAAGCGGGAAAAGCACGAACACCGCCGTCCACACATACAGCGGAATCAAGCAAGCATTTTTTTTCAAATCTCGACCTCCGAAATTTCATCAGAAGTAATTTTTTTCCTGTCCGGGGAGTTTTCGCTCTTGTGCATAACCTGAATGTTCTCGGGGTCGACACGGAGAGAAACGATGCTTCCGGGCGGACAGTTTACGGTGGATTGAGCGATAATGGTTTCACCGCAGACATCTACGCGCATTTCGTAATGAACGCCCTTGAATATGGAAGAAACAACCTCGCCGGAGGGAAGGTTTTCGCACTTCGGAACGAGGATAACATCCTCCGGACGGAGAACAACGTCAACCGGGGCGTTCTCGCCAAAGCCGCGGTCAATACATGGGAAAATGCAATCAAGGAACTTTACCTCAAGGTCGCGCACCATTGTTGCACAGAGAATATTGCTGTCACCGATAAAATCTGCAACAAAGGCGTTTTTCGGCTCGTTGTATATATCCTGAGGTGTGCCTATCTGCTGGATTTTGCCGCCGTTCATAACAACAATGGTATCCGACATAGTAAGCGCTTCTTCCTGGTCGTGGGTAACGTATGCAAAGGTAATTCCGCTCTCCTGCTGGATGCGTTTTAATTCTATCTGCATTTCTTTGCGAAGCTTTAAATCAAGCGCGCCGAGCGGTTCGTCAAGGAGAAGAATATCGGGCTTATTGATAAGTGCGCGGGCAACGGCAACACGCTGCTGCTGACCGCCGGAAAGCGTGGTTACATCACGGTCACGGAAGCCGCGCAGGGACACAAGCTCAAGCATTTCGTCAACATCGCGGTCAATCTTCTTTTTGTCCCATTTTTTAATATTCGGACCAAAGGCGATGTTTTCGCCTACGGTCATCTTCGGGAATAGAGCATAGCGCTGGAAAACGGTGTTGATGTTGCGCTTGTGCGGCGGAACATCGTTTATGCGTTTTCCACGATAGAATATATCGCCCTGCGTAGGCGTAAGAAATCCGCCGATGATCCGCAGAAGCGTTGTTTTTCCGCAACCGGACGGACCGAGCAGGGTGAGAAATTCATTTTTTTCGATATATAAATTTATTCCGTTTAAAACATCCATTCCGTCAAAGGTTTTATAGATGCCGGAAAGCTCTAAAATACGTTCTCCCATTTCGTTCTCCTATAAGTGTTATTCTTGGCTTCTTGTGAGATCCTTCGGTAAGCCTCAGGATGACACAGAAAAATATTTTGTGCCAAAAGGCTTTTTATCAGAAACTCGCCTGTGTGTCATTCTGAGCGGCAGCGAAGAATCTCATAAAGCTGTGCTTTCAAATATCATTTCGTCTCCGCCGGAGGCGGATATGAAACAACAAATTAAAAGTTCGGTGGGGATGATACCCACAATATTTGTGCGGTAGATTTTCCGCGGTTCTTTATGCTGTGCTGCTTGTCGGCTTTGAAATAGAACGCATCGCCGCGCCGCAGACGCTCTGTTTTCATACCAAGCCGGAGCGTTATTGAACCGGAAAGGACGTAACCGAATTCTTCGCCTGCGTGAGGCATATCGACCGGAGTTTCCTTGCCGGGAAGAAGTTCATACAAAATCGGCTCCATAGAATTTCTCTGTGCCGTGGATACAAGCCACGTCATCTTTCCTATATCGTCAACGGTTTTTTCGCACATATCTTCGCTCTTGTATACGACAGGTGCAGAATCGCCGGTCTGTGCAAAAAATTCCTCGAAGGATGTGCCGAGGGCATCGAAAATATCAGACAGCGTTGCAAGGCTTGGTGACGTGCTGTTGGATTCAAGCTGGGAGATAAAGCCCTTTGAAAGCTCGCAACGATCCGCAAGCTCCTGCTGCGTAAGCCCGTAATAAAGCCGGAGCAGCTTTATTCTTCCGCCTATATCAATATTCACGGTATCACCTTCGCCCTTTCACGATATCAGCCCACGCAGGAAAAGCTTCCCGGCGTGGGTTTTGTAAAAATAAACTTTAAGTTTGGTAATGTGAAATACAATATAACATATCTATATGAAAATGTCAATAGATTTTAAACATATTCCGCCAAAATTTTTACAGAAGTTCCACAGCGGTTTTTAATCGTTTTTCGGAGTGATTCGCATCGAGCGGGGAGAGAAGAACGCATTGTATGATTTGCCCCTTAGCCTGAGAGGTCAAGAAAAAAGAAAAACAAAAGAAAATATCTGTTTTTCCTTTACAACCTGTAAAGTTTGTGTTACAATAATATTAATTATGCGTGAAAATGTAAAGGGGTTTGTGATAATGAAGCTCGGCGTTAAATCGGTTTCCTACATATTAATAGATATACTTTGTTTTTTTGCCGCATTTTTCTTTGCGGCTCTTTTGCGCTTTGATATGGTACCCACAGAGGCATTTTCGTTCCTCGCCCGTGCAGGATGGATTTATTATGCCGTCTGTGCCGCGTGCGTTTTCGGTCTGAGTTTTCTTCTCGGAACATACCGCGCGTTGTTCGTAAGCATCTCTTTCCGCGACGTTTTGCGTCAGCTTGAAATTTCGTTTATAACGGTTGTTGCGGCATGGCTTGCGCATCTTATATTTGAAATACCGGTGTCGATGAGCATAACGCTTATGTTTGCGTTCTTCTTTGCGGTTATGACCGTCGGCGTGCGTTGCGTTGAGCGTATCTTCAAAATGTTTTTGATAATGCACCGTCCGGACGGAGAAAGCCTTCGTCGGGTTATTGTGGTAGGTGCGGGTACGGCAGGCAATATGCTTATCCATATGCTTACAACGCACCGTGATATGGGGCTTATTCCGGTCGGCGTTGTAGATGATGATGCAACAAAGCAGAATATGACGCTTTCCGGGGTGCGGGTTCTCGGCAAAATCGAAGACGTGCCGAGAATTGCGAAGGAACGCCGCGCAGATGAAATCATCATTGCCATTCCTTCGGCGGAGTCCGAAACCTTCAAAGCTATTTACGAAAAATGCCGCAGCGCGGAGATTCCGGTAAAAACCTTCGGAAACCTTATGGATTTTCATCGGTTTATGTCGGGGACAAAGACTGCGCTTCGTGATTTGTCAATTGAAGATTTGCTTTTCCGTGATTCAATAAAAACGGATATGAGTACGGTGAAAAGCTTTATGGAAGGAAAGTGCGTGCTCGTTACGGGAGGAGCGGGAAGCATCGGCTCTGAAATATGCCGTCAGGCGCTTGAGTATGGCTGTAAGTACCTTGTTATTATGGACATAAACGAAAACGGACTCTTTTACCTGCAAAACGACCTGCTTGCAAAGTATCCGCGTGAGCGCTTTTGCGTGCGGGTAGGAAGCGTTCGTGACAAGGAACGCATGGGATACCTTTTCCGCCGTCACAAGTTTGACATCGTATATCATGCTGCGGCTCATAAGCACGTTCCGCTTATGGAGGATAATGTTTTTGAAGCTGTCAAAAACAATATTTTCGGGACGAAAAACACTATCGAGTGTTGCATAGAGCACGGCGTTAAGAAATTTGTACTTATTTCTACGGACAAGGCAGTGAATCCGACGAATATCATGGGTGCGACAAAGCGCGCGGCGGAGCTTCTTGTACAGAGATATAACGGCCGCGGGTGTGAGCTTGCTGCTGTACGTTTCGGAAACGTTCTCGGCTCAAACGGATCGGTTATTCCGATATTCAAAAAACAGATTGAAGAAGGCGGGCCGGTAACGGTTACGCATCGCAGTATAATGCGTTATTTTATGACCATTCCGGAGGCAGTGTCGTTGGTTCTGAATGCCGGCGCATCTGCGCACGGAGGGGAAATTTTCGTGCTGGATATGGGACAACCTGTCAGCATCTATGACCTTGCCTGCAATATGATTGAGCTTGCAGGGCTGACCGTAGGCCGCGATATTGAAATTAAAATTACAGGGCTTCGTCCGGGTGAAAAGCTGTTTGAGGAACTAAAGCTTGAGGATGAAACGCATACGCGGACAAATCACGATAAGATTTTTATTATGCACACAAAGGAAGCAACAGAAAAGGTTGATAAGGATATTGAGCAGCTGACAGAGCTTCTTGCGACCGACAGTGGGGAAGCGGCATTGCGCGAGGCTGTGTTTGAAACCATCTCCGTTGATTTTGCCGAAAGCGCACGCCACGGCGGAGAGCTTTCGGAGTTCTGTGAGCTGAAATAAGGCAGAAAAAATTATAATAATTCTTTAAAAAAGTGTTGATTTTTAAGGTGTCAGGTGGTATACTTATAATACTGTAAAATGCACTCTCGCAGGAAGGAAGTTTTAAGACCAATGGAACTGGATCTGAAAAAGACCATATCGGTTCTTTTCTCTAAAATTTGGCTGATAATTGCGGTCACGATGCTCAGTGGCGTGCTTTTTCTGATAAGCAATCTCTTTTTCGTTACCCCTATGTACACGTCCCAGGCACTTCTCTACATATCAAATATGTCGGAGCGCAAGTCTTCCATCGTTACTACCGGTGACGTCAGCGTATCACGTGAGCTTGTCAATACATTCGTTGTTATCCTTAACAGCCGTACCGTTCTCGACAAGGTCGCAGAGCAGTCGGGGCTCGACTACACCTCAACGGAAATCAAAGGAATGATTTCAGCAGAGGCGGTTTCCTCTACCGAGGTTTTTCGTATCTCCGTTACCCACGATGACCCAACGGAGGCACAGATTATTGCGGATACAATCCTCAAGGTCGCGCCGAGTGAGATAAAGCGCGTTATGAATGCGGGTGCTGTATCTATTATCGACTATGCAACGCTTCCGCTTTCTCCATCATCTCCGAATATTCCGAGAAATACCGTCCTTGGCGCTATGCTTGGTGCCATGCTTACGGTTTTCATAATTCTCCTTACGGAAGGGCTTGACAATCGCGTAAAGAGCGAGTTTGTCCTTTCTGAGAACTTTGACCTTCCCATCATCGGCATCGTTCCTTCATTCAAGCTTGCAGAGAAGACGGTGTCCGGCGGCAAGGTAAAGCGCAGAAGGAGGGTTGGATAATGGGACGTATAAATATCCCCTTTCTTAAAAAGAAGAAAAAGATCAGTACATATGTAAAAAGTGAGCTTCTTACGGAAAACAGTCCGTTTATTATTAATGAAGCGTACAAATCCATGCGCACAAACCTTATGTTTATGCTTTCGGGCAACAAGAAGGTAATCGCGTTTACAAGCTCGGCTGCAAATGAAGGAAAAACAACGACATGCCTCAATACCGCCGTTGCGTTTGCTCAGACCGGTCACAAGGTTCTTGTAATAGATATGGATATGAGAAAACCTCGTGTTCATCGCTATTTTGAAATTCCGTCATCTCCCGGATTTTCCGATAAGCTCGGCGGCTTTATAAAAGAGCTTCCGATATCAAGGACGGAATATGAAAACCTTTGGGTGTTGCCTGTCGGAACTATTCCGCCAAGCCCGCCCGAGCTTCTTATGACCACTATCTTTGACGAGGTTCTCTCGCAGATTCGTGAGGAATATGACTACATATTTATCGACACTCCGCCGATACACGTTGTTACAGACCTTGCGATTATCGCAAGCAAGCTTGACGGAGTTGTGTTCGTTGTTCGCGAGAACACCGTCGCATTAGAGGTTGTAAAGCAGTCGATAGACAGTCTTGAGCGCGTGGGTGCAAAAATCCTTGGATTCATCTTAAACGACTCTGTCGGTGATTCGCTGTTTACGCAGTATCGGTACAGACGTAAGTACAAGGCGCGTTACGGTTATACCTACGGCTACAGCCTTCCCTCAAAGGAATGAGCTATGTATATTGATTTTCATTCTCACATTTTACCCGGTGCTGACCACGGTTCCGATAGCATAGAGATGAGTCTTTCTCAGCTTGAGTATGCAGCGGCGGCAGGAGTAAGCACCATTGTTGCCACTCCGCATTTCTACCCGGATGTGGATAATATCCCGGATTTTCTTGCACGCCGGGAGAAGGCATATAATGAGCTTTGCGCCGCAAATGCAAGCGGAATAAAAATTGTGAAGGCGGCAGAGGTTCAGCTTGGGATAAATCTTGACAAAGAGCCGGAGCTTAAAAAGCTTTGTATCGGTGAAACGGATTATATTCTCATTGAGTTTCCGCCTGAGCCATGGCCGTGCTGGGTTCTTGACGCAATTACGGGAATTATCCGGGACAGACGTCTTCGGCCGGTGTGTGCACACATTGACAGAATATCCCACATCGGACGGGAAAAGATATTAAAGCTGAATATTGATGTTCAGATGAACGCCTCGGCATTTCTGGATTCAAGGCGTCACAGAAGATATTATCTCGACCTTATCGCCGACGATGCGGTTCATGTGCTCGGAAGCGACACTCACGGCGACGGTAAGCAGTCATATAAAGATTTTTCGTATGCAGTAAAGAAAATAGGCAAGATGATGCCGTATCTTACTGCAAACGCAGAAAAAATTATCACGCCGCGTGACGGTTCGCGGCAAATCAAATTAAGTCTGTAAGGCAAAATTTCACATTGCCTGCAATAGGAAAATTTTTTCAAGGAAGGTGTTTAACACTATGAAAAAGACAATGAAAATCATGCTTGCAGCAGTTCTCAGCATAGCAATGCTTCTGACCTTTGCTGCAGCAGCAGACGACACACTCACAAATGCAGGTACGGCTGACCTCATTTCGGCAGCTGCACCCGAAAGCGACACAATCGCTGCTCACCACGATGAGCACGCGCTCGACATCTTCACAGATGCTCCGTCACAGGACAGCTGGAAGTATCAGGGTCTTAACTGTGCTGTAAACAACGGCACAATGACAGGCCATGAGAACAAAATCCGTCCGGACGATTCTCTCACACGTGCAGAGATGGTAACCATGATGGTTCGCGTTCTCGGCGCACACGCAACAAAGGCTGAGATTGGGCACTATGTTGACGTTGTTGCAGGTCAGTGGTACTACGAGGCACTTCAGTCCGGTGTTGCTATTAAGATTATCAACGGCTCCGGCAACAAGATGATGCCGAACAGCCCGATCACACGTGAGCAGACCTTCACAATTCTTGCCCGTACCTTCCTCTTCTCTGCGAAGAGCGATGCAACAGCAGATTTTGTTGACAACAGCAAGGTTTCTTCTTGGGCAAAGAATGCAACAAACGCTCTTATTGATGCTGATGTTGTTCGCGGCGACAACACAAAGACGCTCCGTCCGCAGGACAATGTTACCCGTGCAGAGTTTGCTGCAATGCTCGACCGTGTTGCTTGCCTCTTTGTAAACAAGGATGCAAACTACTCCGGCAAGAAGATTACAGGCAGCCTTATCGTTAACGATGCAACGGCTGATCTTTCCGGCGCAACAATTGAAGGCGACCTCATCATCACTGATGCTGTAGGCACAGGGAACATTGACCTTTCCGATGTTACGGTTACAGGCCGTATCGTTATCCGCGGCGGTGATGTTAACCTCAACGAAGGTACAAGCGCAGGCGAAGTTGTTGTCGGTAATCCGACAAGCGCTTCCAAGGTTACAGCTGCAGAAGGCGTAGAGGTTCCGAAGGTTGTTGTTGCTGAAAATGCAAACGACGTTGAAATCGACGTTCCGGCTAAGGAAGTCGTTATCGATTCTTCCGAGAACGAAGTTACAATCAATAAGGACGCGGAAAACGTTACAGTCAACGGTTCCGACAACACCGTTAAGGTTACAGAGGGAACAAAGGTTGACAGCGTTACAACCGAAGGTAACAACACAAACGTTGCAGTTGACAACGGCGCTAAGGTTGAGAACGTAACGGTTAACGGTGAGTCCTCCAAGGTTACAGGCTCCGGTGATGTCGGCAATGCTACAGTTAACGGTTATGACTCCAAGGTTGAGACACCGAACACAAACGTTACGGACAACAGCCCTGCAACAAAGCCGGGTACAGATTCCGGAACAACAACTCCGGATACAGGTAAGGATGATGGCGCAAGCAAGCCCAACTCTGACCCGAATGCTTCAACAAACAGCGGTTCTCTCCCGGGTACCTCCAAGCCGAGTACAGCTCTTGAGATTTACGAAGACGGCACATATGTAGGATACGGCGAGGATGAAAAGGTTTATGCAGACATTAACGGCAATGAAATTGTTTTCGATCTTAGAGAAATTATAGTTCCTGCAACAGAACTCGAAACTCTTTACGTGAGTGCAAACAAGGATGTAGCACTTGCTCTTGATACGTTTGATGAGGTAGACTACACAACAAATAATGAGATTGCGCTTTCTGATATTCTTGCAGCAATCGTTGCTTCCACAACTGAGCAGGTTGCTCCGGCTGTTGGAATTGATACTGATGCAGCAGATTATACGATTGGGCAGTTCGCTGACATTGTTGAGACAGTATGTATTCTTTGCACCGATGACCAATCTGAAGATGCATGGGCAAAGGAAATATTCGAAGCACGCGGTATAACATGTGAATGGGTTGACGGAGATATTGAAACCGGCGATGCATCTGCAACCTTCAGTGCAGCAATTGGCGGAACGGCATATAAAGTAACGGTTATCGTTCCTTCTGGTTTTGGTGAATAATAGTTATTTAGTTTAAGATTATTTTTCCATCTTTTCGTGCCCACTTTACGAAACACACGCGGGGATTGTCCCCGCGGGTGTTTCGGCGTGTATTGTAGGCGCATCATTGCGACTGTGTATTTCGACAAATATCTTGCATTTCCTGTTAAACTA
>JAFQGO010000002.1:0-6300 GCA_017398225.1 Oscillospiraceae bacterium
TACATTTGTCGCTTCTACAGACAACGGACTGTCCACATAAGCCTCAAAATCCGGATATTCCGGCAATAAATTCTCTGTCTTGATACGACGCAGATAATACAGCATCTCCTGCGTACGACCCACGGAAAAGGCCGGAATCACAAGGTTTCCGCCTCTTATAAAAGTATCCTTCAATACACCCGCAAGCTCAACGGCATAGTCCGGCGGCAGCTCGTGTACACGATTTCCATAGGTTGATTCCACAATGACATAATCTGCTTCTGAAATATATTCTGCTGTCTTTATGTTCCGCTCCGGACCTCCGATTATGATTCGGTCACCGGATACATCATTGCTGTCAGTCACTATACTTACACTTATACCCTTAAATATGATTTTCAGGTACTTTTCAAGCTCCTGTGCCGCGAAAAGCTCACGAGAGGTTGCCTTTTCCGGAATTACAACCGTCAGACTACTTTGGGAACTTAATTTCATGATAAACACCTTACCTTTTGAATCGTTGGATTATTTATTATCAGTATAACACAAACAAACTATAAAAACAACAAATACGTACAGAATAAATGAGGGAGCTGTAGCAAAACAGCCCCTTCTTATATTTTCTTTCTAAAACTTTATTTCTTTGCCTTGCTTTTTCCATTCGAGGTATTCTGCCGTAGCGCAGAACAGCACATCGCTCGAGGAATTGAGCGCAGTTTCAAGAGAGTCCTGTACAACGCCGATGATAAAGCCTACGCCGACCATCTGCATTGCAACATCCTGCCCTACGCCAAGTAACGAACACGCCATCGGAATGAGCAGCAGTGACCCGCCCGCGACACCGGACGCGCCGCACGCACCGAGCGTTGCAACGAAGCTTAAGATAATCGCAATGAGAATATTTACCTCTATTCCCTGCGAAAATGCCGCCGCAAGGGACATTACGGTTATGGTTATAGCCGCACCGTCCATATTTATCGTTGCGCCAAGCGGAATAGATACGGAATAATACTCGCGGTCAAGACCGAGTTTTTCGCAAAGAGCCATATTAACCGGAATGTTTGCCGCAGAGCTTCTTGTGAAAAACGCGGTTATGCCGGACTCACGCAGGCAACGCAGCACAAGCGGATACGGATTGCGGCGAAGCGCAATTCCCACAATTGCAGGAGACACGACAAGTGCCATTGCAAGCATACATCCCACAAGCACCAAAAGAAGCTTTCCATACTGTGTGAAGATGTCAAGCCCATATTCGTTAACGGACGAAAAAACAAGTCCCATAATACCAAACGGTGCAAGCTGGATAACCCATGCAACCGTTTTTGAAACAGCATTTGAAATATCAGCAAGAATTTCCTTTGTTTTTTCTCCAGCGCCCATACGCAGAGCAAGCCCTAAGATAACCGCCCATGTGAGAATACCGATATAGTTACCCTGAGAAAGCGCGGTGACCGGGTTCATAACCATATTCCCAAGAAGCGTGCGGAAAACTTCACCGAGTCCTGCCGGTGCGCTTTGCGTTGCGGCATCCGTAAGCGGAACTGTAACCGGGAAAAGATAGCTTGCAACAACCGCAAGCATTGCCGCAAGAAGCGTACTTACCATATAAAACATAATTACGGTTCCAAAGCGCTTGCCTATTCCCTTTCCGGCGCTTGCAAGCGAAGAAATAACGAGAACAAAAACGAGTATCGGCGCAATAGCCTTAAGCGCACCAACGAAGATTTCGCCGAAAATTCCGACAAACGATGCCCCCGGCACCCAAAGCCCGAGCACTGCACCGATAATGAGACCTATCGCTATCCTTAATATAAGCGGTGATTGTGTGTATAGTTTAAATACATTTTTCATACATTTTCCTCCGGTTTTACAGTTTTTTTATATTGCAATAAAGGCTATGGCAAAAAACACATTTTGTCATAGCCCCCATTTACTTTTACGCCATTTCTACATTTAGCTTTTTCCCGCCGAGGATATGGAAATGGAGATGATGCACAGTCTGCCCTGCATCGTCACCGCAGTTTGAAACAACGCGGTAGCCGCCATCCAGCTTTTCATCCTTTGCTATCTTTGCGATTACTTCAAAGATATGGGAAACAACAGCAGAATTTTTTTCATTTATCTCCGCAACGGAAGCAATATGCTCCTTCGGGATAACGAGAATATGAGTCGGTGCCTGCGGCGCAATGTCACGGAACGCAAGAACAAGCTCATCCTCATACACCTTTGTTGACGGAATTTCACCGGCAATTATTTTACAAAACAAGCAATCGGACATTTTTTCTTCCTCCTATGCCTTTGCAGACACGACTTCGCGTGCTGCCAAAAGTGCCGCATCAAGCTTAGAAACGTCATTGCCGCCTGCCATAGCAAAATCAGGCTTACCGCCGCCGTTGCCGCCGGCAGTTTTTGCAGCTTCGCGAACTACGTCGCCCGCCTTCAATCCGCGTGCAACAACATCCTTACCGCAGGTTGCGGTGAATACAATCTTCTCGCCGTTTACGCTTGCAAGAACAGCCGCAACGGATGCATCAAGATCACGCATCTCATCGCAAATTGCACGAAGTCCGTTTCCGTCAGCATTCTTTACAACCTTTGCAACAAACTTGATTCCGTTTATATCCTCTGCATCTGCAATAAACTCTGCCGCATCAAGGCGAGCCATCTTAGACTTCATCGACGAAAGCTCGTTCTTAAGAGCCTTAATTTCCTCTGTTGCATTACCTGCCTTGATTACAACTTCCTTCGGTGCAGACTTAAGTGCCTCTGCAACGGAGGTTATTGTTCCTTCAAGCTCTGCGACCTTTGCAAGCACACCCATACCGGTAATAGCCTCAATACGGCGTACACCGGCCGCAACGCTTGACTCGCTTGTTATCTTAAATAGACCTGCCTTTGCAGTGTTATCAAGATGCGTACCGCCGCAAAGCTCAAGAGACTAATCGCCCATCGTTACAACACGGACGGTATCGCCATACTTTTCGCCGAAGAGAGCCATCGCACCGAGCTTCTTTGCCTCTTCAATCGGCATTTCACGGACAAGAACCTCAAGTCCTGCAAGGATATTTGCGTTTACTTCAGCCTCAACATTGGCAATCTCTTCCGCAGTCATCGGTGAGAAATGAGTAAAGTCAAAACGGACGCTGTCCGGTCCGACAAGAGAGCCTGCCTGCTCGACATGGGTGCCGAGAGCGTTGCGAAGTGCCTTCTGGAGAAGGTGGGTTGCAGAGTGAGCACGCTCGGTTGCCGCACGGCGAAGTGCGCAAACTTCGGACTTAACTGCATCGCCCTTTGCAATGCTTCCTTCCGTCACCTCTCCGATGTGGAGGAACTTGCCATCCTTTGTTTTCTTTACGTTGTTTATCTTAACTGTGCCGGTTTCTGTCTTTATTGTACCCTCATCTGCAAGCTGACCGCCGCTTTCTGCATAAAATGGTGTGCTGTCAAGAACAAGCTCTACCGCGTCGCCTGCGTTTGCAGCTTCAACAACTGCGCCGCCGGAAACAAGAGCAAGAACCTTGCCCTCACCGGAAAGCGAGCTGTAGCCTACAAATTCGGTCTTAACGCTCTTGTCAAGCCCGAGGTCAAGCTTTTCCCACGCGAAGTCGCCGAGTGCTGCCTGAGCGGCACGTGCGCGCTCTCTCTGCTCGTTAAGGCAAGCATCAAAGCGCTCGCGGTCAACGCTCATTCCCTTTTCCTCAAGGATTTCTTCCGTGAGGTCAATCGGGAAGCCGAATGTATCTGCAAGCTTGAATGCATCGTCGCCGGAAAGAATCTTACCGCCGTCCTTTTCAAGCTTTGCAATCATATCTTCAAGGATAGAGAGACCGGCATCAATCGTGCGGTTAAAGCTCTCTTCTTCCATCGTGATAACCTTTTTGATGTATTCTGCCTTCTCGGAAAGCTCCGGATATGCGCCACAGCTTTCATGAATAACGGTATCGCACACATCGTGGAGGAAGGTTCCCTTGATACCGAGGAGACGTCCGTGACGTGCAGCGCGGCGGAGAAGACGGCGGAGAACATAACCGCGGCCTTCGTTAGACGGCATAACACCGTCGCATACCATCATCGTAGTAGACCGGATATGGTCAGTGATGATACGGAGCGATACGTCCGTCTTATCGTTTTCGCCATAGTGTGCATTTGCAATGCGTGAGATATGCGCAGTAACGTTTCTTACGGTGTCAACATCAAAGAGTGACGGAACGCCCTGCATAATGCAGGCGAGACGCTCAAGCCCCATACCTGTGTCGATATTCTTCTGCTTAAGCTCTGTGTAGTTGTTGTTACCGTCGTTATTGAACTGAGTGAAAACGAGGTTCCAGAACTCAACGTAGCGGTCACAATCGCACCCTACCTTACAGTCAGGCGAACCGCATCCGTTTTCCGGACCGCGGTCAAAATAGATTTCCGAGCACGGACCGCACGGACCTGCGCCGATTTCCCAGAAGTTGTCTTCCTTGCCGAGGCGAACCATATGAGACGGGTCAACGCCATGCTCATTCACCCACATATTATAGGTTTCATCGTCATCAAGATATACAGAAACATAGAGCTTGTCCTTCGGAATTTCAAGCACCTCTGTTACAAACTCCCACGCCCACTTTGTTGCGTCTGCCTTGAAATAATCGCCGAAAGAGAAGTTTCCGAGCATTTCAAAGAACGTACCGTGGCGTGATGTTTTTCCAACGCGCTCGATATCCGGTGTACGGATGCACTTCTGGCACGTTGTTACACGAGTGCGCGGCGGGGTTGCCTCGCCCGAGAAGAACGGCTTCATCGGTGCCATACCCGAATTTATAAGCAGCAGCGAATTATCGCCCTGCGGGAGCAGCGGGAAGCTCTTAAGGCGAAGATGCCCCTTGCTCTCAAAAAACGAGAGATACTTCTCGCGAAGTTCATTTAATCCCATGTACTTCATTGTCTTTAACCTCCGATATATGAAATATGTTTTTATACATTATTATACAAATACCATTATACACCCATACACACCGTAATGTCAAACAATAATCTGCTTTTCAGGCAAAAAAATATGCTGTCGGACATTTGCGTTTTTTGTTTTTTTGTGGTATCATATATATTGATTTTTCACACAGGAGATAATTTGTATGCAAAGTAAGAAAAAGCCCTGCCCACGGCTTTATCGCGCGGTCAGATGGCTTGTGAAAGTGATATATCCCAAAACAACCGTCTCGGGAATTGAAAATCTGCCGGATGAACCGGTGATAATCGTCGGCAACCACACCCAGCTTCACGGGCCCATCGTCAGCGAGCTGTATCTCCCCTTTCCGCGCAGGATATGGTGTGCCGGGCAGATGATGAGCCTTTCCGAGGTTCCCGGCTACGCATTTTCGGATTTCTGGTCACAAAAGCCGCGGTATCTTCATCCGTTTTTCCGGCTTCTGTCATATATAATCGCTCCGCTTTCCGTTCTTATCTTCAACAATGCGCACACCATCGCAGTTCACCGTGACTCACGAATTCTCTCTACCTTTAAAGAAACCGTGGCGTGTCTTAAAAACGGAGAAAGCATTGTCATTTTTCCGGAGCATGACGTAAAATATAACAACATCGTATACGAATTTCAGGAAAACTTTATCGACGTTGCGCGTCTTTACCACAAGAGAACAGGCAAAGAGGTTTTATTTGTGCCGATGTATGTTGCACCAAAGCTTAAAAGCGTTTATCTCGGAAAGCCTGTGCGTTTTAATGCAAATAACGACATCGCCGACGAGCGGAAGAAGCTTTGCCGGCAGCTCGCCGATGCGATAACAGATATTGCCGTGAATCTCCCGCCGCACACCGTTGTCCCTTATCGGAACATTCCGAAAAAGCTTTATCCCATAAACAGACTGCCGGAGGACCCCTGCAATGAAGAAACCAGCCGTTGATTACAGAAATTTTCGCCTTTCAAAAATAAATTCACCCGAGTTTTCGCATCTTAAATTGCTTATCGGGTGGGTTGTATATTTTGTTATGTATTTTCTCACAGAGCGCCTTATCCCAATTGAAAGCTGCCATGTTATACACTCTCGCCTTGACGATATGATTCCGTTCTGCGAATATTTTGTTATTCCGTATGTCGGATGGTATTTTCTCGTTTTCGGCTCACTTCTGTATTTTCTTTTCTATAATGTTGAAAGCTTTACGCGACTTCAGAAATACATAATCTTCACGCAGGTTGTTGCGATGGCGATATACATTCTTTATCCGAGCATACAGCTTCTGCGCCCCGACGTGTTCCCACGTGACAACATATTCTCCCGCCTTGTCGGCGTTCTCTATGCCGCCGATACGAACACCAATGTTTTCCCA
>JAFQGO010000036.1:0-2805 GCA_017398225.1 Oscillospiraceae bacterium
ATACAACATCAAAGGGATATCCCTTTGCGAAATTTCTGTTTTTTCTGAATTTATATTTAAATAGTATAACATAAAAATTAGTTTTGTCAAGGTGTTTTCCACAATAAGTACTAACATTATTGTTACTATTTGTTGCATTTTTATGAACAACGCAAATGCCGTACAAAGAAAAAAGCGAACCCGAAGCAGTACACAAGTACGCATTCGGGTCCGATATAAGTGATATTTATTGTTTTTATCATATTTTACTTCACAATTTCGGAATAATACTCCGAGTCGCGGTATATACCGCCGGCGGTGGCAAAGAACTTATCAGAAAGCTCATAAATACCGTTTTTCGGTGCGGCAAAGCTTTCATTCCCCATCGGGTGATACGAATAAAGCTTTTCCCAATTGGTGTAGTTCTGTGCGCCGTTAGACTCAACTGCACCGATTTTAATTCCGGGTATCGGTGCAATTCTTGCCGCAACGTTTTTGTTTATCTCGACCATAAGCGGGTTTACCGTGAGGTCCGCGCAGAAGCAGACAACGTTTTTCTTATGCGCCTCGGCAAGAATGCGAAGGCTTTCCGACATAGTTTTTGCAATCGGCTTCAATGCAATAGCGCTGTAACCGAGCGCAATTCGCTCTTCAACGTCATGCACGGAATGCGCAGATTCATCTGCGGCAATCCTGCACGGAAGAGATGAAACATCAAGCTTATTATCCTCTGCAAACGGTTCTTCGAGAAGAACAATTTGAGAAAGCGCACCGATTTCCTTCGCGTAGTCAAGAAAATCCTGCATACGGGCGAGCGAATCGTAGCGTCCGTTTGCGTCGATATAGTAGGCTATTTTCCCGTTTTCGGTAAACTCGGTTGTATACCGCGAGGCAATATCGTGGATTTGTTTCAGGCGGGCTTTGTCCCATGCCAGCATTTTTTCCTGACTTTTATCCCCGTCCGGGTCTGAGCCTATTTTTATTTTCAGAAGGAAAAAGCCTTCTTTGAGAAGTCCGTGGATTTTCTCATCCGAAAGACCATACGTGATAAGCGGAATATTGCATAGCTTAGTATGGCGATACGACAGTGCCGGAGCAAACTCTTCTCCCGCAAGAGAAATGAAATCCTCACATTTTTTCTTCTTCGCATAAAGCTGCCACACCGCGTTATCGAGAGCGACAAGTGCGTTCATCACGAAGGTTTCGCGAAGATCTTCTTTCCCTGTTATCTTCTTTGCATATTCTATCGCATCATTTCTGACAAAATCAAGCACATCAAACGGTGTTTTAAAGCTTTTGCCGCGTATTTTATCAAGCGCAAACTCACAGATAAGCATCATAAGGGCGTTTCCGCCGCACTGGCTGTGAGTTGCAAATACATCTGCATCCGACCACAGAACACTCTGCACGCCGACGCCGATGCCCGAGCTCTCTCCGTCGGAAACCTTTACGACAATCTGCCATAATTCATCAAGATGCCCGCCCTTGAAGCCGAACGGAGCAAGGAGCGGCTCACGCACAAAGTTTATCGATGTATTCAAAATATTGAGCATAATCAAAGCCTCTTTTCTATTCTTCTATTCCGCCGGGATAATATGAAGCCGGTGCTGCATCAAGCATAACAGCATGACTGTTTTTAAACCTGCGGCGAAACTCTGTAGGAGATATATTTTCTTCGTTTTTGAAAACGCGCGTCATATAGTGGATTGTACCGAACCCGCATTTTTCGGCAATAGCTGTCATATTCATATCGGAATTTACAATCAGCTCTTTTGCCAGCTCAACGCGATTTCTTCGGATGTACTGCTTAAGACGCATACCGTAACGCAGAGCAAAATGATGACTGAAATATTTATATTCAACACAGACATAGTCCGAAACGTCCTTTACGGTTATGTTCTCACTGATATTATTATCTATAAAAGACTTGACCTTTTCAAGAAGATCGTCGTTTACTTCATTAACATCCTGCGTTTCTTTTATGTCTGCCATTTCGCGGCTTCGGCTCATTTCACGTTGCATCAAAAGCAAAATTTTGCACATTTCCACAGATACAACATCCCGGCTGAAGCCATCAACGTTTTCAGACTCACGCTCTATCTGTCGGATAGCGTGCTTAATGCTTCCGTCCGTGTCACGGCAGAAATACCGTTCTCCGGAATTTAAAAAATCTTTTTCTTCATCTATGATAATAAACTTAACCTCATACGTTTCAAGCTTATCTCCAAAGCAAGCAAAGGTGTGAGGTTCGTTTCTTTTAATTATTACAACGTCGTTTTCCGAAACCCGGAGCTCTTCATCTTTGACAAAAACAACTCCTTCACCTTTACGCACATAAACAAACTGGTAATAATCATGCCAATGGTATGTATTATCATCTGATGAATACTTCGTACGGTATTCTGTTCTTATGAGAGTGTAAAGCTTTATATTGCGAAGTGATTTAAACACAGGCATCCCCTCCGTATAATCAATTTTAACACAGATGTGTCAATATTTCAACAAAAGGCTATGCTTTGCACAGCCTTTTGTCTTAAGGAAACACCTTCCGTTCCGCAACTCGCATTACAAAACTCATCATTCACCAAACGGAACGGCACGGAGTTATGCCATTTTTGAAAGCATTTCGCGATCAATTTCAGTGCGCATTCTCTCGCCTGTCATAAATCTGTCCATCTCCTCGCAGACGTGGAGAGCAATACGGCGCTGACCGTTTGATGCTGTTCCCGCAAGGTGCGGAGTGAGATTGACGTTATCGAGGAAACGAAGCTCGTTATCAGGTGCCGGCGGCTCAACCTCGGTGATGTCAATGCACGCAAACATACC
>JAFQGO010000037.1:0-5310 GCA_017398225.1 Oscillospiraceae bacterium
ACTCGGCACACAGATGAAGGCAACCGGCGAGATTATGGGTATCGGATCTTCCCTTTCCGAGTGTCTCTTAAAGGGTGTACGCTCTCTTGAAACAGGTGCTGACCACTTCTACCTCCCGAAATTTGACGGAAAGTCAAAAGATGAGCTTATCGACTATATCCGCGAATTCCGCGATGATAATATTTTTGCCGTTGCCGCGCTCTTCCGTCTCGGTGTTTCCGTTGACGAGATTTTCAAAATAACACAGATTACCCCGTACTTCCTCGATTGCATCAAAGAAATCGTGGACGAGGAAAAGAACATTGCAAACAACAAGGGCAATGTCGAAGTTCTCCGCAACGCAAAGAAGATGGGTTATTCCGATAAGTTCATTGCCCGCCTCTGGAATATGCCGGAGGTTGAAGTGTTCAATCTCCGCAAAAAGGAAAATATGTTCCCTGTTTACCGCATGGTTGATACCTGCCACACAGGTGCATACATTCCGTATTTCTACTCAAGCTATACCGGCGAAAACACATCCGTGCTTACCGACAGAAAGAAGATTGTTGTTCTCGGTGCAGGACCGATACGCATCGGTCAGGGCGTTGAGTTTGACTATTCAACGGTTCACGCGGTCACAACAATCAAAAATTCAGGCTATGAAGCCATTATCATAAACAACAACCCCGAAACGGTTTCTACCGACTACACCACTGCGGACAAGCTTTATTTTGAGCCGCTTACAACAGAAGATGTTATGAACATCATCGAGTTTGAAAAGCCGGAGGGCGTTATCGCATCTCTCGGCGGGCAGACTGCAATCAACCTTGCAGAGCCGCTCCGCGCCCGCGGTGTAAAAATTATCGGTACGGACTGCGATGCAATTGAGCGCGCTGAAAACCGCGACAGCTTTGAAAAAATTCTCCGTGAGCTCGGAATCCCGCAGCCGAAGGGACATGCCGTAACAAAAATCGAAGACGGTATTGCCGCTGCGGCAGAGATAGGCTATCCGGTGCTTGTGCGCCCGAGCTTTGTTCTCGGCGGACGCGCAATGCAGATTGTTTCAAACGAAGAGCAGCTTCGCCACTACCTCAAAACAGCCGTTGAGATTGACGAGGACAAGCCTGTGCTTGTTGATAAGTATATTCAGGGTAAAGAAGTTGAGATTGATGCCATCTGCGACGGACGCGACGTATTTGTCCCCGGTATTATGGAGCTTGTTGAGCGCACGGGTGTTCACTCCGGCGACTCCATAAGCGTGTATCCGACCTTCTCGATTTCAAACAAGGTAAAGGGCATAATCCTGCAGTATGCAAAGAAGCTTGGTCTCGGTATCGGAATTGTAGGTCTTTATAATATTCAGTTTATCGTGGATAAGGAAGATAACGTGTTTATCATTGAGGTAAACCCGCGTTCTTCAAGAACAGTTCCGTTCCTTTCAAAGGCAACCGGTTATTCCCTTGCAGATATTGCAACAGAGGTTATCCTTGGAAAATCTCTTAAAGAACAGGGCATCTTTGACATTTACCCCGATGAGAAAAAGCGCTGGTACGTAAAGGTTCCGGTATTCTCATTTGCAAAAATCCGTGGACTTGATGCATATCTTTCTCCGGAAATGAAGTCCACCGGTGAAGCAATCGGCTATGACGATAAAATGAACCGCGCAATGTATAAGGCACTTCAGGCATCCGGTATGACTCTGCAGAACTATGGAACAGTTCTTGCAACAATCGCCGATGAAGATAAGGATGAAGCGCTCCCCCTCATCCGCCGCTTCTATAACCTCGGCTTTAACATTCAGGCAACTGCAGGAACAGCCGCATTCCTCAAGGAAAACGGAATCAGAACACATGTTCTTAAAAAGATTTCCGAAGGAAGCGAAGAGATTCCCAATGCAATCCGTCAGGGTCACATCGCCTATGTTATAAACACAAGAAACATCGGCTCAAATGCAATGAAGGACGGTCACGAAATAAGAACCCTTGCAACAGACAACAATGTTTCAATCTTCACAAACCTCGATACCGTAAGAGTTCTTCTTGATGTTCTTGAAGAAACAACGCTTACAATCTCAACAATTGATGCTTAAAGGATTTGTGCTGTATGACTCAATCAATTTTTAAAATTATATCAAATACACCGCTGACATCATCAGTGTATAAGATGGAGCTTGCGGGAAACTGCCGTGATTGCGTTCCGGGCGGATTTGTAAATATCGCGCTTTCCGGCAAATTCCTGCGCCGTCCGATATCCGTCTGCGATGTCTCCGACGGAGTTCTTACAATTATATATAAGGTAGTAGGCGACGGCACCGCGCAGATGAGCGCGATGCTCCCCGGAGAAGAGCTTGATATCCTCACGGGGCTCGGCAACGGCTACGACCTTCGTGATGCAGGCGAAAAGCCGCTTCTTATCGGTGGCGGCGTCGGTGTTCCGCCGATGTATCTGCTTGCAAAGAGGCTTCTCGCCGAAGGAAAAAAAGTCAGCGTAATTCTCGGATTTAACACAAAGGATGAAATATTCTACGAAGAAGAATTTAAAAAGCTCGGCGCTGATGTTTTTGTAACGACCGTTGACGGCTCTTACGGAATACGCGGTTTTGTAACCGATGCTATGAACAGCGTTGACTATACATATGTTTACACCTGCGGGCCGGAGCCGATGCTCCGTGCAGTACACCGTGCGGCAAAGACCTCGGCGCAATTGAGCTTTGAGGAGCGTATGGGCTGCGGCTTCGGCGCGTGTATGGGTTGCTCGTGCAAGACGCTTACGGGATATAAGCGAATCTGCAAAGACGGCCCCGTCATGCGGAAGGAGGAGATAGTATGGGAAGACTGAGCACAACGCTTTGCGGGATAGAGCTTTCAAACCCCGTTATCCCCGCTTCCGGTACATTCGGATATGGATATGAATTTGCGGAAATTTACGATATAAACTGCCTCGGCACCTTTTCGTTCAAGGGCACAACGCGTGAGGCTCGTTTCGGTAATCCCACGCCGCGTATTGCGGAGTGTACCGCCGGTATGATAAATGCCGTAGGACTTCAGAATCCCGGTGTCGAAAAGGTTATATCCGAAGAGCTTCCGCGCCTTGCAAAGTGCTTTAATAAGCCGGTTATGGCAAACGTTTCCGGATTTTCCGTTGAGGATTACGCTTATACCTGTGAAAAGCTCGATAAAGAAGAGCAGGTTGGCTGGCTTGAAGTAAACGTCAGCTGCCCGAATGTTCACGGCGGCGGTATGAGCTTCGGTACAGACCCCGCAGCTGCGGCAGAGGTTACCCGCGCGGTCAAGGCGGTAACTACAAAGCCGGTTATTATCAAGCTTTCGCCAAACGTTACAGATATTGTTTCAATCGCAAAGGCTTGTGAGGAGGCAGGTGCCGACGGTATAAGCCTTATAAACACGCTTCTTGGAATGAGAATTGATTTAAGGCGCAGAAAGCCCGTCATAGCAAACAAGATGGGCGGTTTTTCCGGCAGCGCAATTTTCCCTGTTGCAGTAAGAATGGTTTATCAGGTTGCTCACGCCGTCAACATCCCTGTTATCGGTATGGGAGGCGTTGCAAGTGCGCGCGATGTTATTGAAATGATGATGGCGGGTGCGTGTGCGGTTGAGATTGGTGCGGCAAATCTTATCAATCCTACGGTCTGCCGTGACATTATAAATGACCTTCCGGCTGTTATGGATGAATACAAAATAGAAAATATCCGCGATATTATACGCTGTGTATAGAAAAAGGAGTTTATTATCATGGGAAAAGATGTAATCGTAGCATGTGACTTCAAGAGCGCAGAAGATACCTTTGCGTTTCTTGACAAATTTACCGGCAGGAAGCCGTTTGTAAAAATAGGTATGGAGCTTTTTTATGCTGAGGGACCGTCAATCGTCCGCGAGATAAAGCGCCGCGGTCATAAGATTTTCCTTGACCTTAAGCTTCACGATATCCCCAACACCGTTAAAAAAGCCATGTCTGTTCTTCGCAACCTCGATGTTGATATAACAAATCTTCACGCTGCGGGAACGAAGCGTATGATGGAGGCGGCGATTGAGGGGCTTACCCGTGAAGACGGCACACGCCCGCTTCTTATCGCGGTAACTCAGCTTACATCGACCGATCAGGAGGCAATGGAGAATGACCTTCTCATAAAGGCGCCGATTGATGAGGTTGTTATGCACTATGCAAAGAATGCAAAGGACGCAGGTCTTGACGGTGTTGTCTGCTCTCCTCTTGAGGCGGAAAAGGTTCACACAAGATGCGGTAAAGCTTTTCTTACAATAACCCCCGGTGTCCGCTTTGTAGACGGCGATGTGGGCGACCAGAAGAGAGTTATGACTCCTGCCCAGGCAAAGGAAATAGGCTCTGATTATATCGTTGTCGGACGTCCGATTACTGCGGCAGAGGATCCGGTAGCGGCATACGAGAGATGTGTAAACGAATTTATAGGATAAATTCGTTTACAACGATATAAATCCCTTACGGGATTTGCGATATGTCCCGATGGGACTCGATATGTGCTTTGCACTCGATATGCACTGCGGTGCGAGAGGGATTTATATCATATCGAATTTGCCGGAGGCAAATATATCGAGCAAATGAAGTTTGCATATCGAGATTGAGCGAAGCGAAAACATATCGGCTTAATATAAAAGGAGGAAAATATAATGGAAAAACTTATTGCGAAGGATTTACTTAAAATAAAGGCGGTATTCTTCCGTCCGGACGAGCCGTTCACATGGGCGAGCGGCATCAAGAGCCCTGTTTACTGCGACAACCGCCTCACACTCACCGATGTTGAGGTCAGAAACGATGTCGAGAACGGGCTTGCAACACTCATAAAGGAAAACTACCCCGAGGTTGAGGTGCTTATGGGAACATCAACTGCAGGTATTGCTCACGCGGCAATCACAGGTCACCTTATGGGACTTCCGATGGGCTATGTGCGTTCAGGAGCAAAGGATCACGGCAGAAATAATCAGATTGAAGGTAAACTTCTCCCCGGTCAGAAGGTCGTCGTTGTTGAGGATCTTATCTCGACAGGCGGAAGCTGCATCGAGGTTGTAAACGTTCTCCGTGAAGCAGGAGCAGAGGTTCTCGGAATCGTCTCCATCTTTACCTACGGTATGCAGAAGGGTCTTGATCGCCTTGCTGCAGCGAACGTAAAGAACGTATCTCTCACAAACTTCGACGTTATCGCTTCTGTAGCGGCAGAAGAAAATTACATCAAGCCCGAAGATGTTGAGCGCCTTATAAAGTTCAGAAATAATCCGTCCGATGAGAGCTGGATAGCAAACGCATAAGCGTTTGCAGTTATATAAATCCCAAAAGGGA
>JAFQGO010000038.1:0-5274 GCA_017398225.1 Oscillospiraceae bacterium
CGCGTAAGATAACGGGAATTTCGGAAAGCATCAATACACAGCGACCATTGCTTCGGTTGCTCTTGATACATATCCGGAAACTGGTGAAATGTTTGACTGGTTGTGTAGCTCGAACGCAACCGAAACCGCGAAGGTTACCGACCCGATTTATCCGGCAGTCAGTTATTCTACATATATTTCAAGCAGCGGTGGAGAACTGCTTTCGAAGTATGTGAGCGATGTTGACCGTGATGGCTTTGGGAATGAGGTTGCCAGCGGATATAACAGCATCTGGTGTACGGAGACAATTGCGATAGCAGCGGTGCTTGCCCGCTATGGTAAGGCTTCGGATATCAATCTTATTGAAAATCCAAAATACATAAAAATGTTTAATTCCGTCATAAGAGAGACTGTTGGAGACGGTTATACGTTACAGCTTGGCGACGGCGGCTCGACTGCCGGTAAGAGCCTCAGTGACACCTCACCAGAAGCTCTTCAGGCGTTTGATTTGCTTGATGAGAATGATGAAAACAGAATTCAGCTTGCGAAAAATATCTATTACACTAAAAAAGGCAATCTTGATGATATTTATATTGATATTTTCTCTGATAATTCAGGACTTGAAAAAGAAATAGAAGAGATTATCGAAGAACACGGTGAGCTTGAATTTGAAAGCGAGAATATGACGGGCTTTGGGCTTGCTGTGCTTCGACGCGGCGAGGAGATAAAGTCAACAGCAGCAACGGGAGCTGATTTCAGGGGCGATACATGGATGTATTACGGAAGAACAGACAGCTCGCACGCGCACCGCGATATGCTCTCGCTCGGTATTGATGCTTACGGCTTTAACTTTATGCCGGATCTTGGTTATCCCGAAGCAACCAACTATGATGAAAACCGCTGGCAATGGATAAAAAATACACTTGCTCACAATGCAGTTGTCGTTGACAGCGAATACCAGAATGGTGCATATAACGGAACGCCTCTGCACTATGACAGCACAGGAAAAGTTGGTTTAATTGATGTCGAGGCTTCAAATGTATATAATGTAACTGATATTTACCGGAGAACGGCGGTCTCGGTTGCAGCATCGGATGAGGTCAGCTACACGATAGACTTCTTTCGCATAAAGGGCGGAGATAAGCACACCTACAGCTTCCATACTCAGTCTCATAACGGATTTTCTTCAGAAGACCTGAATTTCATACCGCAGCTTGATGAAGATGGAAAGGACGGAATGTATGACAGTAATGGCATATATCGCAAGTACACTTATGCGGGAGTAGGTGCGACTTATGTTGATGCAAAAGGAGTTACGCAACCCGTTCTTTACGGTCCGGATCCCAACGGTAACAATAAAAACAGTAGCTATGTATGCCGTTATCCGCGTGGATATACATGGCTTACAAACGTCAACCTCGCAGATAATGTTACAGACGGCAACTTTAGCGTAAACTTTAAGCAGACCGACTTTAACAAGCAGGTGGCGGATTCCAAGGGACTCAATCTTAAAATCACCACGCTTAATGAATGGACGCCGAGCGAGGTTGCAATAACCACCGGTTATGCTCCGAGAACAGCGGCAAACAAGAATGTTACAGGGCTTGACTATATGTTCATCCACCGTGAAGGCAATAATCTTGATACGCTTTATACCTCTGTGCTTCAGCCGTATAAGGGAGAGGAATATATAGAGACTGCGGAAAGCATTGTGCTGACTGCAGACGGCTCACTGGTTACGGATAACAGCGCAAAGGGCGTAAAGATAACGCTTCGCAACGGAAGAACGGATTATATAATTTATTCGACGGCAGATAATGTTACATACTCAGTTTCCGATACTGTAGGAGAAAATATTCCGGTAAGCTTTAATTTCCGCGGTTTTGTCGGGGTTTACAGCGTAAATGAGAAAGGTGAAAATATTTACAGCTATGTAAATGACGGCGACATAATCGGTAATATTACAGGGAAAGCAGAGTATGTCGGTAAGGTTGTAAGCTTTACGGAAGAGCTTACTGATAAAAATACGATAACCGTTCAAATTGACGGCGATGTTGATTTGGAAAACCTAAAAAACCGATACATCTATGTTGCAAATGACGGTGTACAAAATGGTTCTTACAGAATTCTTTCTGCCTCGGTGAATGCCGAAAATTCACTTCACACAGACCTGTATCTCGGCAACACAAGCTTGATCCGAGGATACAAGGACAAAGCTGATTTTGACGCAGGCTTTGAATATAACATAGCGGCAGAGCAGAGCTTCACAATTCCGCTTTCGACCGTAGAGGATTTTGCACCGGAGTTTGACGCTGTAAATGAAAACCTCACAACGAGTGCAGGAAGCTCTATAAGCGTGGATGTAAATGCAAAAAGCCTGAATGGTGAGAGCGTAACCTACATCGGAACAGTTCTTCCGCGTGGTGCAAGCCTGAATTCGGAAACGGGCGTTGTGACCTGGAAGCCGGATGCTTCACAGGTCGGAGACTCCGGATTTATGATAACGGCGCGTGATGAGTCCGGCCGCGAAAGCTCGGTGACATTCGAGGTAACGGTATACGGTTCTACTACCGGAAGCAAAAACGAAACACCCGAAAGTCCGTCAACCGGAAGCGGAGAAAGCTCCGGAGCTGCCGGCGGTGGTGGCGGCGGAGGCGGTGCCGCACCGACCGATACTCCCTCAGTCGGCGATGCCGACAGCTCCCTCGGGGAGGGAGCCTCGGAGGAGGAGAAAACCGACGGTGAAAACACCGCACCCGACGCGTCGGGTGAAACGGATAACATCCGTTTCACAGACCTCACAAACCACGCATGGGCGGCGGACGCGATAAATGTACTTGCAGCAGATGGAATAATTAAGGGCACGTCTGCAAGTACGTTCTCTCCGGCGGCAAACATCACCCGTGCAGACTTCGCGCTGCTTCTGGTGCGTGCATTTAAGTTAAGCTCGGATAATACGGAAAACTTTGCGGATGTTATGGTGAATGATTATTATGCATCCGAGCTTGCAATTGCGCGGAATAACGGCATTGTCGGTGGAATAGGGGATAACAAATTCGCACCTCGCAACCCCATCACCCGCCAGGATATGATGGTGATAGTCTACCGTGCGCTCCATGCCTTCCTCCGAGAGGAAGGTGGCGCGGACGAAGTCCGTGACGGAAGGAGAATGACGGACACAACGGAAAGCAGCAACGTTGCGTCGGGCTCCCTCAGTCTCGCTACGCTCGACAGCTCCCTCCCGGAGGGAGCCTCAGCAGAGCAATACCCGGACTTTGATGCCATTGCACCTTACGCCCGCGAAGCCGTCACCGCCCTCATCAGCGCAGGTCTTGTCAACGGCAAAAACGGAAACATTGCACCTCTCGAATATACAACAAGAGCAGAGGTTGCAGTATTACTGAAACGTATACTGGATTATATTAAATAATTTTGCATTTTGCACTTTGCATTCTGCATTTAGAAAACGGAGGAAAATAAAAATGTCAAAACTTGCATTATTCGGAGGAGAACCGGCAGTAACATATGTCGGCACCGGAAAGAACGACGGAAGTGATATGTTCAAATGGCCGGTTGTTACGGATGAGGATCGCGAGGCTGTTCTTGAGGTAATCAACAGCGGAACTATGAGCAAAACGGACGTAACAAAGGAATTTGAAAAGGAATTCTGTGCATGGGTGGGTGCGAAATATGCGCTCGGAACCTGCAACGGAACAGCAGCACTTCACGCTGCGATGTATGGCGTGGGACTTGGCAGAGGCGATGAGCTTATCTGTCCGAGCATAACCTATTGGGCAAGCTGTACCGGTGCGTATTCTCTCGGCGCAACGGTTGTGTTTGCTGATATTGATCCGGACACTCTTTGCCTTGACCCGAAAAAGCTTGAAGAAAAGATAACAGATAAAACAAAGGCGATAATGGTAGTTCATTATTGCGGACATCCGGCAGATATGGACGCAATTATGGCAATTGCAAAAAAACACAACCTCAAGGTAATTGAGGATGTGTCTCACGCACAGGGCGGCAAATATAAGGGCAGAATGCTCGGAACGATAGGTGATATCGGCGCAGCATCGCTTATGTCCGGCAAATCCTTAGCGATAGGCGAGGCGGGAATTCTCTGGACAAATGATCGTGAAATATATGAGCGTGCCACGGCGTTCGGTTCATATGAGCGATTCATCACCGGTGGGATAGAAATCGAATATTTAAAGCCACTTGCGGGGTTACCGCTTGGCGGGTATAAGCACAGAATGCATCAGGTCAGCGCGGCGATGGGAAGAGTTCAGCTTAAACACTATGATGCACGTTGTGCCGAGATAAATAAAGCGGTTAAGTATTTTGAAGACAAGATAAAGAATCTTCCGGGAATAAAGCTTGTCCACGTGGACGAGAGCGACGGCTCGACGATGGCAGGCTGGTACGTGCCGGTAATCCGCTACACCAAGGAAGAGCTTGGCGGCCTTTCAATCTCGCGCTTCTGTGAGGCTATGTGCGCAGAGGGCGTTAAGATCCATCCGGGAATAAACCGCCCGCTTCACACACATCCGGTCCACGGCACAGCTGATGTGTATAACGACGGGAAGCCTGTTCGCCTTGCATTTGCAAATAAAGACGTGCGTGAAATGGATAAGGATCTTGAGGTTTCAAAGGATATAAACAAGAAGACCTTCTTCATGCCGTGGTTTAAGCACTTCCGTCCCGAGATTATAGACCAGTATGCAGCAGCATTTGCGAAGGTTATTGAAAACTACAAAGAGCTTCTTGCCGATGATAAGGGCGATCCGGAAATTCTCGGCGGCTGGCATAGATTCAATCATTCAGATAAAACAAAATAAAAATGAAATTAAAAAAGGGCTTGCAGCAAAGCATATTTCCCTGCAAGCCCTTTCAAGGTATTTATAAAGAGTTTGTGTGTAGTCGATCTGTTTTACGCGCCGAATATATGCTTTATCGCGTGGGTGATGCCGCCTTCGTCGTTTGAAAGCGTCACAAAATCGCAGATATCCTTTATCTCTTTTTCTGCGTTTCCCATAGCAACGGAAAATCCTGCAGCACGGAGCATTGTTTCATCGTTCATGCTGTCGCCGAAAGCCGCAACCTCGGAAACGGGAATGCCGAGCTTTTCGGCAAGGACATTTATTCCGTTTCCTTTTGTTGTGTTGTCCGGCATTATGTCGATTAAGTTTTTGCCGGATGAAACAATCGTGAGCGTGTTGTCAGTGTTGAATCTCTGCTCAAATTCGGGAATACGCGCAGTGTCATCGTGGATAAGAATTTTTACGATATTTGAGA
>JAFQGO010000039.1:0-3882 GCA_017398225.1 Oscillospiraceae bacterium
ATTGTTTTAGTCAGGAAAGATACAAGCGACGGATCAAGACGGGATTTGTCAAAGCCGCGCTTTATAAGCTTCACTGCATATACAATAAGAAAATGACCGACAACTAAAATCGCAATCACTTTGATTATCGGCAGAACTACAGCGAGAACCGCCGCCCAATTCACTGAATATGCTACTGTGTTAAATGCATTCATTTTAAAATCATTCCTATTTTCTGTTATTTTTTATTATTTCACGCCGTTCTTTTCCAGAATTTCTTCCATTTGACGCACTCTTGCATCCCACGAGCATGCGCGTGCGTAGTCAATTCGTTTGCTATACTTTGCATCATCCGGTTCTGCGAGCGCTTCCTCGCATTTCTTCACGAAATCCTCTTCACCGTATGCAATATAAACTGCATCGGCATAGCCGAGAACCTGCTCGGGCTGCGGTGTGCTGACAACAGGCTTTCCGGTTGCAAGATATTCGTAGAACTTAAGCGGACTTACATCGCGCGAGAGGTTTCCGTCACGGAATACATTAAGGCACACATCAAAGTTCTGTATGTACGCAGGCAGCTCGTCATACTTTTTAAGTCCGAGGAAATGTATGTTCTCATACTGCTTAAGATAATCAAGATTCACTCCCGGCAATGGCTTTCCGACAAGCACCACCGACCACTCCGGACGTGTTTTTGCAATATATTCTATCTTGTCATAGTCAATACATTCCTGAAGCATACCGACGAAACCCATTATCGGATGCTTTATCTCCTTCATATCTGCAGGAACTTCAAAAGTCTCATTTGCCGCACGGTTGAAATGCTCAAAGTTTACTCCATTGGGAAGCATTACCGCATTCTTATTGTACTGCGAAAGCGTGTCGTGCAGTCCGATCGCCGTTGAAAACACGGTATTTGCCTGTTCGCACAAATCCTTTTCAAGACCGTTTACAACATCTTCGTTGATAAGCCCTTTGTATGCGCTGTGGCGGTCAACGCAGTCATACACAAGCGCGCTGTGCGGGATATATGGTGCCGCATCGGCAGACGTCGGGGAATAGCACCACAAAATAGGATTTTCAAAGCCGTGAAGCTTCATCTTCTTACGCACGAACCGAGCCATTCGACGCTGATTTATCTTGTTTATAAATCTATTCTTATTGAAGAACGGAAGCATGGGCGGGGTTGCGTATACGGTAAGATTTTCTCTTGCACCTTTTTCTCCCGGTTTGCGGTACATAAAAAGCCGTTTCCATGCCGTCTTGTCCTTTAACGGTGCAAGGTATGTGACCGGCGGGTCGAAATACAGAATTTTCTCTGCTGAAATTCTGTTCATCACGTGCTGCTTTCTCGTCGGAAACGGATGATAACAGCTTGTGGAAAGACATACTATTTTGTTCATTTCAACTTTACCTCTTTTGTTTGAAAAATTTTCTCAGCTCTTCCGTGTTTTGCTTTTCGTTTTCGCGAAGTGTAATGCATGCGCGCTTCATCGCATCATTATATTCTGCATCATCCGCTGTGCGGTCAATGAAGGCTTTCAGGATTTCTGCATTGCACGCCTCATACTGCACGCACATTTCTCTGCCGATATAGTTCATAAACCCCGTCACCTTATGGTCATAGGCAATGCCGATTGTCGGCACACCTTGTCCCGCGCCGAAAACAAGCGCATGAAGCCGCATTGCCATTATAACGTGCATCTTTGACAATATACCTATACCGGAATGGACGTCATATTCTCCGCGCACAACAACCGACGGTGCCGAAATTTTTTCTGCCAGCCGCTCTGCAATCGGCAAATCCTTTTTGCGTTCCATCGGGATGAGGGCAATCTTCAGTCCGTGCTTTTCCGCGGCATAATCCGCCGCAACGGCTATTTCATTAAGCACAGCATCAATATTTTTCCAATTACGCATACAAAGGCAAAGGTATTTTTCATTCTCCGCAATCCCTTCTGCACTGAGAGCTGCGCTGATTTCTGAATCGCTTGCCGGTGCAATTCCAAGCGTCGGATCCGCCGCAAGCTTCATTTCAGGACGCGAAACCCTCATATCCCGAAGCTCTTCAAAAGAATCCGGATCGCGAAGAGTTATGCAATCAACATTCCTGTCAATAACCCTCGCGGCAAGAGCGCGGTTTTTCTTTCTTTTCACCGGTCCTATGCCACAACCGTACATCATCACCTTACAACCGCAAATACGTGCTGACATAAGAGTGAGAAGGTAAAAGTACAGCGAGCGGCTTGAGGTTGAGTCCTGAATAAGGCTTCCTCCGCCGTTTATATACAAATGCGAGCGCGAAAAAGCGCGGAGCATTTTAAGTATATTAAATGTGTATATTGAGCGGACACGGTATCTCTTTTTCGTCTCGGCAGGATTTTTTGACATCACGCATATTTCCGAAGCCGGGCTGACCTCGCGTATTTCACGGATAACCGCTTTCAGTATCGCGTCATCTCCCGCATTTCCTCTTCCGTATGAGCCGCACACAGTGACCTGCGTGCGTTTCTTCTTTTTATGTGAATACATCTCAAGCGCACGTTCGTATATGGAAAGCTGTGCCGAAACCATTGCCTCGAACGAATACTTTTCACTCGCTTTTTCATACAGCTTGTCCGCATATTCACGGCAGGCATCGCGGTCTTTATACAGCATTTCCAGATGCTGTGCAAGCCCCTGAACATCCCCAACGTCAAAAAGAAAACCGTTAATGCCGTTGTCAATCACCTCCGGCATTGCACCAACAGGAGTTGAAACCATTGTGCATTTTGCACGGGCAGACTCTAAGATGCTGTACGGAAATCCTTCGCTCACAGACGAAATAACGCTTATATCAACAGCATTAAGGAATGAATCCATATCCTCTATCCATCCAACGAAAATAACTCTGCCAGAAAGACCAAGCTCCGAAACAAGGCTTTTCAGCATTTCCGCCTGTTCCCCGTCTCCGCCGAGAAGAAGATACAGCTCCGGGCAGCTTTCACGAACAGACGCAACCGCCCGAACAGCAGTTGCAATATCCTTTACCGGATGAAAGCGTGCCGCAATGCCACAAACAACCGTATTTTCGGTAAGCTGTATTCCGAACTGCGAGAGATACTCTGCCTTTGATATCTTTGGAGCACGCAGGGTTTTAAAATCAATGCCGTTATTGAGGGTATAAAGCTTGTGCGGGTCAAATCCGCGCTCAATAAGAAGATCGACAAACGCATCCGTAACCCCGATATATCCGTCAAGTGCGCGAAGCGCCACGGTATTTAGCAAGCCGTTAGTGAGAAGCTTTATGATATTGCCCATATAGTCAAGCCTGTAATCACTGTGAACGGTAGTGATAACAGGCACGCGGATATGGTGTTTTATAAGTGTCGCCATAACGTTTGCCTTTGCACCGTGGCAATGGATAATATCAAAATTGCCGTCTTTTATTGTTTGCCGAAGCTTTCTGACGTCGCGCAGCGGATTTGCGCTCTTTATGACAAGAGTATTTATCCCCATCTTCCTTGCATCGTCTGCAAACTCTCCTTCGCGGAAGCTGACCAGAAGAACTTCGTTTTCTTCCGCAAGCTTCGCAACAAGCGAAAGAACGTGCGTTTTTGCGCCGCCCACATCGCCGCCGCCTATCATATGCAGTATTTTCAAATGAATTCCCTCTTTTTTGAAAAATTTACAAAAAAACAGTTGTTATATCTTTACAATTATTATATAATATAACTCGTAATCGGTCAAGTAATATAAAACGAAAGGAAAATTAAATTATGAAAATCGTAAACGAAAAAGGAAAGCTCTTCGGCGTTATAAACGTCATTGACCTCGTAATTCTTCTGTGCATCGCTCTTGTTGCCGTCGCGGCCGTGTATAAGCTTGCAGCACCCGCGGCAAGCGATGTAATCGCTCCCAAAT
>JAFQGO010000040.1:0-4878 GCA_017398225.1 Oscillospiraceae bacterium
ATAGCATTATAAAGAAAATCAGGCAGAAGCGTTTTGCTTCTGCCTGTGTGTTATTTCTGGAATTCTTCAATGTTTTTTGCGATACTGTGGCGTATAGGCTTCCATTCAATTTTTTTGAACAGCGCCGCAATGGAAATCGGGATATACGTAAAAATGAATATCGGGAAGGTGAAGGTGTAGAGAATCTTCTTCCCGGCACTTGCGTTTATCTTATGCCACTCAGTTATTGTGGTGATAAGTCCGAAGAAATACAGAATAGCATAGAAGTTAAACAGAGTCATAAATAATGCTATTGCCGCTGTTATGGCAATAAGCTTCATTCCCGGAAGATTGAACGTTGCATATACCGCAACGGACGCATTTATCACGGCACCGATAAGCGTAAGCATCATTGCGGGCATTATTGTCATAAGCATGTCGTAAGATGCAAAGCTCCGATTTTTGAAAATGGACTTGAAGAGTTTGCCGCCATATGCTACAAAGACCTGGAAAAAGCCTTTTGCCCAGCGAATGCGCTGATTCCATGAATCGCGGAAGGTGTATGGCTGTTCGTCATAGAGCATTGCATCTGCCGCATAGCCGATTTTTTCGTTTTTGATAACGCTGTCGATTGAAAATTCAATATCCTCGGTGAGAAGATAATACTGCCAACCGCGGTTTTTCTCAATGATCTCGCGGGAAACGAGAAAACCTGTGCCGGAAATTGCACAGCTCGTACCGAGGATCATACGCGATGAATTAATGTATTTTGCCTCACGAAGGAACCAGAGCGAGGAACCTGCGGAAATCCAGTTTGTATCGTAGTTTTTTGAATTGCGGTAGCTTGTTACAATTTTATATCCGGAAGAGAAAACCTTGTTCATTTCCGAAATATAGTTTTCATCAAGAAGATTATCTGCATCAAAAACGAAGAAACCGTCATACTGCGAAAACTTTCCGGCTTCAACAAGCTTTTTAAAACCGAAGTTAAGTGCGTAACCCTTGCCGATGTGGGTTTTGCTTTCTCTGCAGAAAACCGTGGCACCCGCCCCTTTTGCAATCTCGGCAGTGTCGTCGGTGCAGTTGTCGGCGATAACGTAAATATCGCAAAGCTCACACGGGTATTTTTGCTTTTTTATGCTTTCGATAAGCTGGGAGATAACCGTTCTTTCGTTTCTCGCTGCAATGAGAACTGCATATTTGTGGTTTTTATCGGCTGTGAATTTTTTTTGTTTTCCAAACAGCGAAACAAAAACATAAACAAGCTGATAAGAATAAAGAACGGTGAAAAAGATAAATAACAGAAGATTTATGCTGTCTAAAAAAGAGCGCAAAAAACGTCCCTCCCTATAATCTCTTTACAAGCCTATATATTATACCTCTATAATATAAAAAAAGCAAGTAAAATATGTAATAAAAGTTTTAAACATATAACATCTGTCCGTTTAATAAAATTAAATGAAAGAGGTGTTTTTGTTATGTCAAAGCAAAGCTTTATTGTACGCGCAGCGGATTTGTTTGATCTTCCTGCCGACGTGCGCGGCGGACTTATGCATATTGAAATGACGGGAAACCGCGAGGTATATATCGAAAATCACAAGGGAATTCTGGAGCTCTCGGAAAATGAGGTGCGCCTTAATATGGGCAAAGGAAGCGTTAAGGTGACAGGGGCGGATATAGGCGTTCTTGCGATGAATGCCGATGAAATCAGGCTTTCGGGAATAATCGGAAGCGTGAGCTTTGAAGTCTGAGAGGTGATGTACTTTGCAGAATGTGATAAACTTTTTTTGCGGAAATGTACAGGTCGAGGTGAGCTGCTCATATCCCGAGCGCTTTTTCAACCTATGTGCGCAGAAGAATATAGAGTTTTGGGATATGCAGACGATGGATATAGGTGTGTTTCGTATACGCATGTCCGTTTCTGACTTTAAAAAGCTTCCGCAGGTTGCACGGCGGGCAATGTGTCACGTCCACATAATTGAAAGGTGCGGATTGCCGTTTTTTACATACCGTTTCAAAAAAAGAGCGGCGCTTATTTTCGGATGCGCAGTGTTTTGCCTGATTGCATGGGTGTTCACAAACTTCGTGTGGGTGATAAACATAGATGGCTTTCCGGAGCTTGATGCGGTAAAGCTCCGGGGGTCTCTTGCGGATGCAGGGTTATCCGTTGGAAGCTATGTGCCGTCGGTTAATATATCGGAGCTTCGAAACAGTGTGCTTATTGATATGCCGGAGCTCGCGTATGTGTCTGTCAATTTCAGCGGTTCCCACGCCAATGTTACGGCAAGAAAGCGCATTTCTCCGCCGGAAGTACTTGCAAAAGAAATTCCGTGTGATATAATAGCAGATAAAGACGGCGTTGTATGTGACATTACCGTAAAGACGGGAACTCCTGAGGTTGTCCGGGGAGACACGGTTATAAAGGGGCAGATTCTTGCAAGCGGGTATATGACCGGGCGCGCCGGAAGCACAATTCTTACACATGCAGATGCGGAAATAAGCTTGCGTACATGGAGAAAAAAGAGCGCGCGGATGCAGAAAAGTTATGCGGAAAAGGTGTATACAGGCAACGAAAAAGAGCTGTATACAATAATTTTATGCGGAAAGAGAATAAAATTATATATAAACAGTGGATTTTCATATGCCAAGTGTGATAAAATAATAGAAAAGACAGACCTTGTGCTTTTTGACGGAGTTACGCTTCCTATTTCATTGGAGAGAGCAAAGTGCCGTGAATACAAAACGGAGACGGTGCAAATGTCTTCTGAAACCGCTTATGATACATTGGGAGAGGGGCTGCATCTTGCACTTGATATTCCGGAGAGCAGCGAGGTTGTGAACGCAGAGCTTTCCACATCCGAGGACGAGACCTTTGCGTATGCATCCATAATTGCGGAGTGCATTGAAAAGACAGGAGAAGAAAGAGAAATTCTGAGGTGATTTAAAACAATATGGTAGAACGAACGATAAACATAGAAAGACTCGAGCAGATGACCGACATCTTCGGCTCTTTTGATGAAAACATAGGGATTTTAGAACGTGAGCTCGGCGTAACGGTATTAAACCGAAATACAGAGCTTAAGGTTGTCGGCGACGAGGAGCGTGCAGACCGCGCGGTTAGAGTTATCGAAAGCCTGCTTGTGCTTTCTTCGCGCGGTGAGGGGATAAACGAACAGAATATCCGGTATGCGATCGGACTTGTTGAGGAAAACAAAGAGGAGCAGATAGCGGAGCTTTCGCGTGATGTTATCTGCATCACGGTGAAAGGAAAGCCGATAAAGCCCAAAACAATCGGTCAGCGCGATTATATCAATGCAATACAGAACAACACGGTAACGCTTGGCGTCGGTCCTGCCGGTACGGGAAAGACGTATCTTGCAGTTGCGGCGGCGGTGAAGGCTTTCCGCGAAAAGAAGGTAAACCGGATAATCCTCACCCGTCCCGCGATTGAAGCAGGGGAGAAACTCGGTTTTCTGCCCGGAGATTTGCAGAGCAAGGTTGACCCGTATCTCCGTCCGCTGTATGACGGTTTGTATGATATGATAGGTCCGGAGGCGTTCCAACGTTATATGGAGCGCGGAACAATTGAGGTTGCGCCGCTTGCGTATATGCGCGGAAGAACGCTTGACGATTCGTTCATTATTCTTGACGAAGCGCAGAATACTACGCCTGAGCAAATGAAAATGTTTTTAACCCGTCTCGGCTTCAATTCAAAGGCGGTAATCACCGGTGACATAACGCAGATAGACCTGCCGGACGGCAAAAGCTCGGGACTTCGCGATGCGATGCGCGTGCTTGACGGGATTGAGGACGTTGCGATGTGTATGCTTTCATCAAAGGACGTTGTGCGCCATGTGCTTGTCCAGAGAATAATAAATGCGTATGAAAAGCGCGACCGCGAAAGAGAAAAGAAATTACAACAGATAAGGAAGGATAATAAAAATGGCAGAGCATAGTATAACGGTTGTTTCCGATACACCGAACGAAGGGCTGGAGGCTCTTATAACCCGCGTTGTAAACGGTACGCTTGATGCAGAGAACGTTGAGCAGAACTGTGACGTCTGCGTTATGATAACGGATGATGAAAATATCCACGAATTAAATCTTGAGCATCGCGGCGTAGACCGCCCGACCGATGTTCTCTCTTTTCCGATGCTTGAGCTTGCGCCCGGACAGAAAATTGAGGTAAATCCGCTTGAGATTGATGAATCTACCGGAGCGGTAATGCTCGGTGATATCGTAATTTCTGCAGACCGCGCAAAAGCACAGGCGCAGGAGTACGGCCACAGTGAGGAGCGGGAATTTGCGTTTCTTACGGCTCACGGAATGCTCCACCTTCTCGGATATGACCACGAAAAGGGCGAGGAGGACGAAAAGCTTCACTTCTCACGTCAGGAAGAAATTCTTTCGGGGCTTGGTATCGGGAGATAAAGCAGGAAATGAATTTTCTGCAGATAAGAGATAAGGAATGATTGCACATATGAAGCAGGAGTTTAAAAAGCTTGGGAAGAGCTTTAAAGACGCAGCACAAGGGCTCAAAACCGTAACACGGCACGAGCGCAACTTCAGAATACATATAGTTATGATGCTCTACGTCGTTTTCTTTTCGGTAATCGGACGTGCGGAAAAGAGTGATGTTGCGTGCTTTGTGCTTTGTTTTGGCATTATGCTTGCGGCAGAGCTTATAAACACGGCGCTCGAGCTTTTGTGCGATGAGGTTACGGAGCGGTACAGCGAAAGAATACGCGACGTAAAGGACATTGCGGCAGGGGCGGTGCTTGTGTCGGCAATTGCTTCGGCGGTTGTCGGATTGATGACGTTTTTAAGTCCTGCAGTGTTCGGCAGCGTTATGACGTGCTTTGCGGAGAACTTGTGGATATTAGCGGCGTTTATCCTGTC
>JAFQGO010000041.1:0-8088 GCA_017398225.1 Oscillospiraceae bacterium
ACTTTACTATGAAAAGACGTGCTGACGGCAGATGGCAAAAGCGCATCACTCTTCCGAGCGGCAAAAGTAAACTGCTGTATAGCACGGCGAGAACAGAAAAAGCCGCTATTCAGGACTTCAACACTCAGCTGCTGAACTTCAAACAAGAAGCAGAAGATTCCTTGCTTTTTGAAAACATCGCCGAAAAATGGATGGAGCATCACCGCAAAATTCAGAACAATACCGCCAAAGGCTACCGTCCTTGCTACAACGCCGCAGTAAACTATTTCAAAGGACAACCTATTTCGGGAATCAAGCCGATTCATATAATGCAGTATATGGACAGTCTCGAAGCAAAAGGATATTCGAAAAAAACGGTTAAAAACCGTATATCCGTTCTCAATCTTATATTCAAGTTTGCAAAGCTCAATCAGGATATAGAGCATAACCCTTGCTCTGATGTCAGCGTTCCAAAGAACTTATCTTCCTCCAAACGTCAAAGCGCATCAAAAGAGGACGAAGAGAAGATATGCAAATCAACATCTTCACTTATTGGCATCCTTGCTTATACTTATCTGACAACCGGATGCAGACGCGGCGAAGCTCTCGCTATCACCCCTCAGGACATTGACGTAGAAAATAAAACCCTTTCTATCACAAAAACCGTTGAATGGGTGAACAGTTCCCCGCAAATCAAAAACTGTCCTAAAACAGAATCCGGAAACAGGATTATCCCGATAACGGATAAGCTTATAAAACTGTTCTCACCTTTTATGGAGCAGCCGTATATTTTCCTGAATGAAAAAGGAAAGCTCTTCGGAGACTCCCATATCACAAAAATGTGGAACCGATACAAAAAGGAAATTGGCATCAGCTGTACTCCTCACGAACTGCGCCATTCTTACGCAACAATCCTTTTCGATGCAGGCATAGATGTCAAGACTGCTCAAGTCTGGCTTGGACACGCAGACATTAATACAACGCTTAACATTTACACTCATCTTTCCGATCGCAAAAAAGAAGAATCTTCCCGCAAGCTTTCTGACTACTTTTTGACTACTTTCTATAGCTAATTTCGGGAGATTTGGAGAGATTTCAGAACTACCCCAAAAGACAGCAAAACCGCTTGAACACTGGTTTTTCCAGCATTCAAGCGGTTTTCCATTTGGTGCGGGCGGTGGGACTTGAACCCACACGTCGAAGACACTGGCTCCTAAGACCAGCGTGTCTGCCATTCCACCACGCCCGCATATTAAATGCAAAGTGCAAGATGCAAAATGCAAAATTGTTAAATTAGTCCATAATTCTTCTGCCTTCAATGGCGCGGGTAAGCGTCATTTCATCGGCAAATTCAAGATGCCCGCCAACGGGGATTCCGTAAGCCAAACGCGTTGTGCTTATTCCAAACGGCTTTAAAAGGCGGGAAATATACATTGCTGTTGCCTCGCCCTCGGTATCGGGGTTTGTTGCCATAATAACTTCCTTTATCTCACCCTTTGCGACGCGGGTGAGCAGCTCTTTGATGCGCACATCATCCGGACCTATTCCGTTCATCGGAGAAATACAACCGTGAAGCACATGGTAAAGCCCGTTATATTCGCGGGTTTTTTCAATCGCCGCAACATCCTTCGGGTCACTTACCACACAGACCGTGGTCTTATCGCGTGCATTATCGGCACAGATTGAACACAATTCCGTATCAGTAAGGTTCTGACATTCACTGCAGAACTTTACTAATTTTTTTGCATTTATAACAGCGTTGGCAAAGCCCTCCGCCTCAGCCTCGGGAAGCGAAAGGATAAAGAACGCAAGCCGCTGTGCCGTCTTTCTTCCGACGCCGGGCAGCTTCTGGAACTGCTCTATCAAATTTTCAACCGGTGCCGTAAAAAAACGCATCATCCCTGCCTCCGTTATGATTAAAACATTCCCGGAATATTCATTCCGCCGGTAATCTTTTTCATTTCCGCGCCTGCTGCGGATTCTGCCTGATTCATTGCTTCACCGATTGCCGCAACGATAAGGTCTTCAAGCATCTCAACATCATCAGGGTCAACAGCCTCAGGTGCAATTTTAATCGCTGTAACGCGGTTCTTACCGCTGACGGTAGCCTCAACAGCCCCGCCGCCTGCACTTGCAGTGTACGTCTTTTCCTCAAGCTCCTGCTGCATACGCATCATATCCTGCTGCATTTTCTGAGCCTGCTTCATCATATTGTTCATATTCATTCCACCGGGAAATCCTCCGCCCGGAAAACCGCCTCTTGCCATTGTAATAACACTCCTTATTGTATCGTTATATCCATATCGTCATCAAGTCCTGCAAGCAGCTCATCAAGCCCGCTCGTTTCGACCTTAGGTACTTCAACTTTTTTCCCCGCAGTGACCGTTATTCCCGGAGCTACCGAGCTTGCCGCACTTCTTAGTATATCCAAATTTTCCGCTCTTGTCAACATTTGAAGCACAAAAGGATTGTCGCTTGAAAGAGAAAGCGTGCTTTCCGAAAGAGATGCCGCAACACCTCCGAACAACGGGGCAACGCCGGGAGAAAGCTTACCCTTTGCTGCAGAAAGAATGCTGCTCCAAAGAGCTTTTGCATCGCCGCTTGCCGGGGACGTTGCACTTTTCTGTACCGTTGGCGTTTTCTCATTCTCAGAAAGCGCAACCTCAGGCTTTTTATCTTCAGCGCGAACCGGTGCCGGCTCTTCGCGTTTTTGCTGCGGTGAAACCTTTGCCGCTTCCGAGACCTCAGGTCGCGGCGCAGTATCTCTTGCCGGAACAGCCGCAAAGCTTCCGTTCTTTATCTTGTTTTCAAGCTCATTAACGCGCGAAATCACAGAATCAATGTCCGCAGAATCCGCACCCTCGCAAAGGCGCACACAACACAGCTCTGCATCTATGCGCTTATTCGAGCTTGATGCAATCGCACCCGTTGCCTCCTGCAGTGCTTCAACTGCACGGCAAAGGCGAAGGGTATCGAACTTATCAGAAAGAGAACGAAGCTCCCCATCCGTATATCGTGCGCTTAAGCGCGGAAGCTTTTCTCCTCCTGCGGTTTTGAGTATAAGAACATCTCGGAAAACCTCAGCAAGCTCAGTAAGCACAGAGCTTAAGTTTTTACCGCTTGTATAAATATCGTTTAAGAAGGTAAGCGACGCACCGACATCGCGGTCGGCAATGGCATTCGCCATATCAAAAGTCTGTTTCTTGCCCGCAAGACCGACGACATTTTCAACTGTTTCCGCATCGACATTCCCTTCGCCGACCGAAATACACTGATCGAGAAGCGACAACGCATCACGCATCGCACCGTCGGAAAGATTCGCTATGTAGCCGGCAGCATCGTCCGAAAGCGTCGCACCTTCACTGCGCGTTATAAACTGCAGGCGATCTGCGATTACACTTTGCGGAATACGCTTGAAAATAAAACGCTGACACCGCGAGGATATCGTTGCAGGAACCTTATGCAGCTCCGTTGTTGCAAGAATAAAAACAACGTGTGACGGCGGTTCCTCCATTATCTTGAGAAGTGCATTAAATGCATTCGGTGAAAACATATGAACTTCGTCGACGATATAAACACGTTTTTTCGCATTTGCCGGAGAATATATCGCCTCTTCACGAAGATCACGAACGTAGTCTACTCCGTTGTTGGACGCTGCGTCAATCTCCACAACATCAAGGATTTCTCCGCTCATAATTCCCTTGCAGGAAGAGCACTCATTGCACGGATTTCCGTGAAAGGGATTTTCACAGTTTATGGCTTTTGCAAGAATTTTTGCACAGGTCGTCTTTCCCGTTCCGCGAGAGCCCGAGAACAAATATGCGTGTGAAGTTTTTCCTGTCTCCACCTGCTTTGTCAGTGTGTCAGTTATAGCCGACTGACCGACAACATCGGCAAAGGACTGAGGCCGCCACTTGCGGTACAGCGCCTGATGCATAAACCTACCTCTGCTTTTTTAATCATAATTTTGACCCATCGCACGACCGCACACCCGAACTTCGACAACAAGCACATGCGCGGAATTTATACAAACGACTCAAAGCCGGCACACCCGCGGCACACGAAGTAAACCGCTTAATGCTGCTCGGTTCCCCGCCTGACATGGTTCACAGCCCTACGCTGCGCGGGACCGACCTCTCAACACCGTTTGTATAACCCTGCCGCACGCACCTGCGCCTCGGAACGGGAATTCGCCCCTGCTGTAGCGGATTGCAGGTACAGGGCACCGCTAACTCCCCGGTTAGTGCGGTCTTGCGACGGGTCAAAACTGTTTTTCCTATAATTTTCTAATAACCTTATAACAACTTTATTCCGTGTTCCTTGCAGATTTCTTTATCTGCCTTCGGCCAGACGGAAGACTGAACCTCTCCTATATGCGCACAGTCAAGCATAAACATACACAAGCGTGACTGACCTATTCCTCCGCCGATTGTGTACGGAAGCTCGCCATTCATCAATGCTTTCTGGAACGGAAGCTCAAGTCTGTCCTCGCACCCTTCGGCACGGAGCTGACGAAGAAGCGCATCCTCATCAACGCGGATTCCCATTGACGATATCTCAAACGGGCAGTCAAGAAGCGGATAATACAAAACAATATCTCCGTTTAATGTCCAGTCATCATAATCCGGTGCACGTCCGTCGTGCTTGCCGCCGGATTTTAACCTGTCACCTATCTGCGCTATAAATACAGCGCCGTACTTTTTTGATATTTCTTTTTCTCGTTCTTTGCCTGTGAGATCCGGATACATTTCTTCAAGCTCATATGTTGTGACAAATGCAATCTCATCCGGAAGCTTGCGCTGCGTTCCGAACTTCTCGGAGACCTCGCGCTCTGCATCGCGGACTACCTCATATATTTTACGCACAATCTCATATAAAAATTCAGTTTTTCTGCTGGACTTATCAATAACGAGCTCCCAGTCCCACTGGTCAACATAGATTGAGTGGAGATTATCAGTCATTTCATCACGGCGGATAGCATTCATATCCGTGTATAATCCTTCACCGATACCGAAGCCGTAATCACGCAGAGCCATTCTCTTCCACTTTGCAAGAGAGTGGACAATTTCATACACACTTCCCGGCTGTTCAAGAAGGTCAAACGCAACAGGACGCTCAATGCCGTTTAAATTGTCGTTAAGTCCGGTGCCGCTTTTTACAAAAAGCGGTGCGCTGACACGCTCGAGATTAAGTGCCTTTGCAAGGCGGTTCTCGAACATATCCTTTATCATCTTGACACCGCGCTCAGTGTCGCGGATAGACATTTTTCTGTTATAGCCCGAAGGCAAAATAAGACGTTCCTTCATCTGTTCATACCTCTTAGTATTTGATGAGATATCTGTTTACCTCCCACTCATGTACGGTGGAGGTGTATTCTTTCCATTCGCGCCGCTTTGCTTCAATATACTTCGACGCAATATGGCTTCCTATAGTATTCATGAGAAGCTCATCGCACTCAAGCTCATCAACAGCTTCCGAAAGATTTGCGGGAAGTGCCTGGATGTTGTTCTCACGCAATTCTTTTTTTGACATCTCGAATATATTGGACTCGACAGACGGCGGCGGAGTGAGCCCTCGCTTTATTCCGTCAAGGCCCGCCGCAAGCACTGCCGCAAACGCGAGATACGGGTTTGCCGCAGGGTCGGGGTTTCTTATCTCGATGCGTGCGCCCTCACCCGTTGCGCTCGGCACACGGATAAGCGGACTTCTGTTTTTTGCAGACCACGCGATATAAAGCGGAGCTTCATATCCGGGCACAAGGCGCTTATACGAATTTACAATTGGATTTGTGAGCGCACACATTCCGCGCGCATGCTCGATAACACCGGCAATAAAGCAATATGCCTCACGGCTGAGTCCCAGCTTATCGCCCGGAGCGTAGAAAATGTTCTTTCCTTCCTTTGAAAGGGAGATATTTATGTGCATACCGGAGCCTGCAATTCCGAAAATCGGTTTAGGCATAAAGGTTGCATGCAGCCCGTTTTTATGGGCGATGGTTTTTACAAGGAGCTTGAAGGTTATAATGTTATCCGCCGTTGTAAGCGCTTCGCCGTACTTAAAGTCAATTTCGTGCTGGCTGTCTGCGTTTTCGTGGTGAGACGCCTCAATCTCAAAGCCCATTTCCTCGAGATATTTACACATCTCACGACGTACATTTTCGTCCGTATCAACAGGACCGAGGTCAAAATACCCCGCACGGTCATTTCTTATTGCGGTCGGATTTCCGTTTTCATCAGTTTTAAAGAGGAAAAACTCCGCCTCAGGGCCGATATTTACGGTATATCCCATATCTGCGGCTTCGGAAAGCACCTTTTTAAGTACACAGCGCGGATCACCCATAAACGGATTGCCGTTTGTGTCATAAACATCGCAGATAAGGCGGGCAACCTTGCCGCCGTCCTTAATCCACGGCAAAATAACAAAGGAATTGAGATCCGGACGCAAGTACATATCAGACTCTTCAACGCGCACAAAGCCTTCAATTGATGAGCCGTCAAACATACACTTATTATCAAGCGCACGGGCAAGCTGTCGCTCGGTAATTGAAATATTTTTCATTGTTCCGAAAATATCTGTAAACTGCAAGCGAATAAACTTTACGTCCTGCTCTTTTACTATTCTTTCAATATCCTCACGTGTGTAACCCATAACCTGCCTCCGTTTTTTCTTGAATATTTATCTATTTTACCACATATCACCGTCGTTTTCAAGTATTTTTAACCGAGATTTTGAAAACATTTGGTAAAAAACAAATCACACTATCTTATGTTATTGTACGCATTCATAATTGTAATTACTGCCTGCTCGCGGGTAATATTATTCAAAGGCGAAAACGTTCCGTTCGCATTGCCGTTCATAATCCCTAAGGCTGTTACATAATCAACACCGGACTTTGCATAGGCGGAAATCTGTGCGGCATCTGCAAACGTCCTTACGTTTCCTGAAGTATCGGCCTCGAGGAAGCTTGCGAGACGCTGGAGCATTATCGCCGCATCCTGACGCTTTATCGCATCCTTCGGGCGGAAGGTTCCGTCCGGATATCCGTTTATAATGCCGAGAGCAGCAATGTACGGGACATAATAATCGTTGCTGTCGGAAAAAGGTTTTGAAGCAACCGCTATTTCTCGTTTTGTGCACGTATATTCAACCGACATACCCGTTTTTGACGAGTATTCCGCCCGCTCCCATAACTGTGCGCATATTGTTCCACGCCGCTTTCTTTGAGCTGTCGTTCGGCTCTGCCTTGTAATGGAAAACTGCGCTTTCCCCAACAACAGGCTGCGAATCCCACTTTGCCGCGTTTGAGTATGCAGTCGCGCCGTAAACTACGGCAACCGCACCGTCCGGCGTTTTGTAGCCGCCGCTTCCGTTTGCTATTGATGCAACGGTTTTATTCCTTATCGTTACAATCTTTGACGTTGACGGAATATCAACGGGATAGTCAAACTCCGGAGTGAGAACATATACCGCTGTTGCATCGTTGTAAACGGTATTTACGCCCCACGCCGCAATTTCCGTGTTACCGCGCAAAGTAACAGTCGGCGTAAGCTTTACTATGTCAATGAGAATATTTCCGTCATAATCCATACCAATTGCCGGAACCGTTCCGCCGTTGGCAATCACGCGCCCTTCCGATATAACGGTATTGAACACACGCGGATAGTTCCCGCTCGCAACACTCATCGCAGCAGATGCATTGTAATACGAATTGAAAAAGCCGCCGTTGACCGCCGCAATAACATTGCCGCGCTTTACGCCGGAAACTATATTTCCCGCCGCCGTGTCGGTACTGATGCTGTTGTTTGCAACAGCCGGCAAAAGCACGCGGTTTTTCGCGCTCATATCAATATAAACAACATTTGCCGTTGCCCCTCCGATGTTTGCTGTGGTTTTGTTCACCCCACTTGCCGCAAAGGCAGGTACCGAAAGCGCAAATGCAAGTGCAAACGCGACCAGACGTTTAATAACTTTTTTCATAACACACGCTCCGTCTTTTGTTTTCTTATATTATAATGCAAATCATGCAGTTTGTCTATATAAAAAACGGAGCGAAATGCCCCGTTTTTTGTTATTTTACGATATAGAACTTATCGCTTATCCATTCAGCTG
>JAFQGO010000042.1:0-5455 GCA_017398225.1 Oscillospiraceae bacterium
AAACTTGCAGGCACTCTGCGCAATTCCCGAGAGAGTTGCAAGAGCCATAGAGTCAATCTTTCTGGAATAAGTCTGTCCGGAAACAGGAATTACGCCGTCAAAGCCGAGCTCCTCTGCAATATATTCTTCCATCTTTTTGATTTTTTCTTCATCGCCGTCAAAAAGCTCCATAAAGCTCGCCTGTGTTCCCGTTGTTCCCTTAGAGCCGAGAAGGCGCATTGCATCAATGCGGAACTCAAGCTCGGAAAGGTCGTAGAGAAGCTCGTTAATCCAGAGTGTTGCGCGCTTACCTACGGTTGTAAGCTGTGCCGGCTGGTAGTGGGTAAAACCGAGAGTCGGCATATCCTTATATTCATCTGCAAACTTTGCAAGCGCGGAAATAACGCTTACAAGGCGCTGGCGGATAAGCTTTAATGCATCTCGCATGATGATAAGGTCGGTGTTATCGCCGACGTAGCAGCTTGTTGCACCGAGGTGGATTATTCCCTTTGCATTCGGGCACTGAAGACCGTATGCGTAAACATGGGACATAACGTCGTGGCGGACTTCCTTCTCGCGCTTTTCCGCGTCCTCATAGTTTATGTTGTCGCGGTTGCGCTCAAGCTCATCAATCTGCTCCTGAGTTACAGGAAGGCCGAGCTTCATCTCAGCACGCGCAAGAGCAATCCAGAGCTTTCTCCAGGTTTTGAATTTTACATCGGGAGAGAAAAGCTCAAGCATCTCCTTACTTGCATATCTTCCCGAAAGCGGTGATTCATATGTGTTTCTCATAATCAATTATTCCTTTAACCCATAATCTTTTCAAGCGCCGCAAGCTTTGTACAGAGACACAGAAGCTCGGATGCCGTTTTAAGTTCATCAACGGTAGGATAAGTCGGTGCAATTCTAAGGTTTGTATCCTTGGGGTCGTTTCCGTACGGGAACGTTGCACCACAGCCTGTCATAACAACACCTGCATCCGCCATAAGCTTGTGAACACGCTTTGCCGTGCCGGGTAATACATCCAGGCTTATAAAATATCCGCCGCGCGGTGCTGTCCACTCTGCAATATCGAGCCCTGAAAGCTCGCTGTCCAATGCGTTGAGAACGGTTTCAAACTTCGGACCGATAAGAGCAGCATGCTTCTTCATATGCGCCATAACGCCGTCTAAGTTTTTAAAATACTTTACATGGCGGAGCTGGTTAATCTTGTCCGGACCTATCATCTGATATGTCATAACCTTCTTTGCCGCCGCGATGTTTGCCTCGCTCATTGCCATTGCGCCAACACCGGCACCCGGGAACGAAATCTTGGAGGTTGAAGCAAAAATATAAACCATATCCTCTTTTCCGTTCTTGCGGCATTCATCGAGAATACCGAGAAGCTTATCGCCCTCGTCGTAAAGGTCGTGTACGCAATATGCGTTATCCCAGAATATTCTGAAATCCTCTGCCGCAGGGTTGAGAGCTGCAAATGCGCGGACAACATCATCAGAATAAGTTATCCCGCTCGGGTTAGAGTATTTCGGAACGCACCAGATACCCTTAACGGAAGCATCGTTTTCCACATACTTTCTGACCTCATCCATATCCGGGCCGTCAGCATTCATGGAAATCGGAATCATCTTAATTCCGAAGCACTCGCAGATACCGAAGTGGCGGTCATATCCCGGAACGGGACAGAGGAATTTAACCTCCGGAAGCTTGCACCACGGGGTGCTTCCCATAACGCCGTGGGTAACGGAGCGGGAAACCATATCAAACATCATCGTAAGGCTTGCGTTTCCGCCGATAACAACCTCTGACGGTGAAACTCCGAGGATTTCGGCAAAAAGTGCCTTCATTTCCGGAATACCGTCAATTCCGCCGTAGTTACGGACATCGGGAGAAACATCTGCAACATCGCCGTTTTTCGAAATTGCCGTGAACAGCCCTTCGCATATATCAAGCTGGTCCGGTGCCGGCTTTCCTCTTGACATATCAAGACGGAGGCCTCTTGCAACGTATTCCGCATAAGTCTTCTGAAGGTCTGCGTAAAGCTCTGCCGCGGCTTCGCGTGACAGTGAGCTGTAAGAAACTTTTTTCATATATGAATAACTCCTAAAATAAAATTTACAAAAGCTTGCCCGTGCATCTCGGGAACGGGAGAACATCGCGGATGTTTGATATTCCCGTGAGGTACATTATAAGACGTTCAAAGCCGAGGCCGTAGCCTGCGTGCTGAACACCGCCGAAACGACGGAGATTGAGGTACCAGTCATAGTCCTCGGAATTAAGCCCCATTTCCTGCATCTTGGCAAGAAGCACGTCATAGCGCTCTTCTCTCTGGCTTCCGCCGATAAGCTCGCCGATACCCGGAACAAAGAGATCCATTGCGGCAACGGTTCTTCCGTCATCATTCTGGCGCATATAGAACGCCTTTATCTCCTTCGGGTAATTTATAAGGAACATCGGCTTTTTCATAATTTCTTCCGTAAGGAAGCGCTCATGCTCTGTCTGAAGGTCACAGCCGAAGAACACCGGATATTCAAACTTATCCTTGTGCTGCTCCAGAATCTTTATTCCTTCAGCATATTCCATAACTCCGAAATCGGAATTTACAACATGCTCAAGCCGCTCAATAAGCCCCTTGTCAACAAACTGGTTGAAGAAATTCATTTCCTCTTTGCAGTTATCAAGAATATGGCGGATAACGAACTTGACCATTGCTTCTGCAAGCTCCATATCGTCATTTAAATCAGCAAACGCGATTTCCGGCTCAATCATCCAGAACTCTGCCGCATGGCGGGCGGTGTTTGAATTTTCCGCGCGGAAGGTCGGACCGAAGGTGTAGGTCTTTCCGAAAGCAAGAGCAAAGGTCTCTGCCTCAAGCTGTCCGGAAACGGTGAGGGATGCTTCTCTGCCGAAAAAGTCGTTTGAATAATCCACTTTACCGTTTTCATCACGCGGCGGGTTTTCCATATCCAGTGTCGTTACACGGAACATCTCCCCTGCGCCCTCACAGTCACTTCCCGTGATGAGCGGCGTGTGAGCGTACACAAATCCACGCTCATTGAAGAACTTATGAATTGCATATGCAGCCTCACTTCTTACGCGGAACACCGCAGAGAATGTGTTCGTTCTCGGGCGGAGATACGTTATTGTTCTTAAGAACTCAAGCGAATGACGCTTCTTCTGAAGCGGATAATCAGGCGCAGACTCCCCCTCTATCTTAACGCTTTCTGCTTTAATCTCAAACGGCTGTTTTGCCTCCGGCGTAAGGATAAGCTTTCCCGTAACGACAACGGCACTTCCGACGTTTAAGTGAACAAGCTCGGAAAAGTTTTCAAGTGTGTTATCAATAACAACCTGAATGCTTTTGAAATAAGAGCCGTCGTTAAGCTCAATAAAACCAAACACCTTGGAATCACGAACGGTTCTTACCCATCCTCCGACAGTTACCTGTCCATCCGCAAAGGTGCCCGGAGCTGCAAAAATTTCTTTTACATTTGTCAGCTTCATTCTTTTCAACTCCAATTGTTTATAAATCTACATACAATATATTAAACCACATTTTTGTCAAAAAGTCTATACAAAAGTTGGAAGAAACATATTTTTTTTACAAAATCGAATTGTCAGAATTAGTGTGCCGTTGCAAATTGCCGCAAAGCATTTTGTCTCAAATTCGCGAAACCGTTGACAAAACTTCCCTTTTATGGTATCTTATATAACAGAATCTGACATTTTTCGGATGAATGTCACACTGAAAAGGTACGGTGAATCAAAATGGTAAAGTGCAAAAAATGCAAAACTGATTTTAACGAAAATTATATGAACTTCTGCCCCAACTGCGGCGAAGTCCTTCCAAAAGAAAAAAATGTGCGATTCAACGCGGAAGCTGCTTCAAGCTCGGTTTTCTCAAAGCTTTTCGGCATATTCAAAAAGAAATAATTCAAAAATCCGGAGACAACGTACTTCTGCTCTCCGGATTTTTTTGCCCGATTTTCAAACAAATGTAAAATTATACACAAAAGTCCAAAAGTACTTGTGAAGTTTTTTCTTTTGTGATATAATGAATTGTAAAAAATTGCAAATTTTTTCAGCACTGATTATGATTGGAGTTTATAAAATGAGTAAAATTGCTGTATTCTCAACCGCAATGCACCTGAAGAAAATCTTTGATGACGTTCACTTTGAGCGCCTTGCAAAGCTTGGGGATCTTTACATATACGACAAACCGGATTATTCCGACCGTGAATATATCCTTAACTTTATAAAGGATTCGGATTTGATAATCACTGCATGGGGTGCGCCGAAAATCGACAATGAGATTCTCTCTCTGCCCGAATCTCCGCGCTATCATCCATGCCGGCGGTGCAATTAAGGCACTTCTCGACAGCGACTTTTTTACCAGAAACATTCCGATTTCCACCTCCAACGGTGAGCTTGCAAAAGGCGTTGCGGAAAGCACCCTTGCAATAATGATTGCCGCGTGCAAGGGAATGTTCACGCTTCCCAACGAATTACGGAACGGACTCTGGAGTGAAAATCGCCCGAAGGTCAAGGATTTCTACCACATTGACATCGGCATCATAAGCGCAGGAGCAATCGGCAGACACGTTATCAAGCTCCTTCATAATTTTGAAGTTAATATCTTTGTTTATGACCCGACGCTTACTGCAGAACAGATTCGTGAGCTTGGTGCTGAAAAGTGCGAGCTTTCAGAGCTTATGTCAAAATGCGATGTTATAAGCATTCACGCACCGAACATCCCTGCAACAGACAATATGATAAACGCGGAGAATCTCCCGCTCGTCCGTGACGGTGCCGTTATTATCAACACCGCACGCCCGAACTCGATAGATGACGATGCACTCATCGCTGAGCTTTCCAAAAACCGCTTTATGGCAGTTATAGATGTTCCGCCTGCAGAACCGTTGCCGGTTGATCACCCGTACCGTTCGCTTCCGAATGTCGTTCTCTTTCCTCATATCGGCGGCGCAGTTTCCAACGGTTGCAAACGCATGGGACAGTTTGCCGTAGAAGAAGCAGAACGTCTGTTCCGCGGCGAAGAGCTTCGCGGAGCAGTTGACCTTTCAAGACTCTCAATTATGGCATAAGGTAACGCGGTTCGCCACCGCGTGCGCTTTCGTACAAACTAATTTTGAGTCGTGTGGGACAACGCGTGTTTCGCTTCTATGATCCTGATATGCATATTATCGAGGTTGGAGAAAGTCTGAAAACTGTTTGCAAACGTTTTTTAGATAGCGGAATGACACCGGAACAAGTTGCAAAGCGAATGGATGTGCCGCTAAAATTTGTTAATGGATGTATGAGGTAGGATCATGGCAACGAACAAAATCACGCCGAAAGGCTTGATTATATAAAAATTCATTCTAAGTAGTATTGCTGTTTGAAGAAAAACAACACATTGGATTCTCATCGGTGTTTTACTGCATTGAAAAAGGAATTAAACTTTTTTTAAAATAGCAGTTTA
>JAFQGO010000043.1:0-4522 GCA_017398225.1 Oscillospiraceae bacterium
TCATCGTTGCCGGGCGGAGAATGTAACGGCCGGCAAGGGTTGAGGACGTATCTCCCGTACCTACCCATACAACGGTATACTCTCCTGCCGTAAGCTCCTTTGCAACCTTTTCGGTTGTGGGAAGTGTTCCTTTGTTCTTATTATAGAAATTATCGAAATCTGCCCAAAGAGTTTCGCTCTCGCCATCTTTAGCTTTAAAATCAACTGTCATCACATAGTTATCTTCCGAAATTTCTGACATTACATTTTTTGAAACACCGGGAACGAGATACATCATGCCTTTTGTGTTTCCGGCACTAACGCCGTAGGTCATGGAGATATCATACAAACCGCTTGCCGGAACCTTTATCGTCCACGCGGCATATTCTCCCGCCTTTAAATGAAGCCCGATGGTTCCCTTTCCCCAGCCGGGATTGTGGGTGTATGAGCTTGTGTCCGAATGCCACTGCATACGCCCCGCACTGTACTGATTAGTGTATGTTATTTCGCACGGCTTGAGCGTTCCGCCGTATGCACCCTGCCACAGCGGATATATTACCGTTACGCCGGACTTTTCCGCAGCGTGGGCTATGCTTACGGCAGGCAGCATGGAAACAAGCATACATACCGTAAGCAAAAGTGATAATAATCTTTTCATAAAGCTCTCCTTTCAAAAAACAGAGAGGATGAAAGCCATCCATCCTCCCCTGTCAAGTACCTTATTCTGAGTATATTACTTTGTATGCGCCGTTGTCTTCATAGATAAGATATCCGCGTGCCTTGGTATAAGAGCCTGCCTTTGCAGCGAACTGACCGTGAGGATTCTCAGCCAGATTGCGCTGTGAGCTCATTTTCTCCTTGCAGGAGGAAACTATGGGTGCGCCATCCGCTTCTGCATTAAAGAGAATACCGACTTCGATTACATTCTTTCCGTTTGCATCATACTCTACCATGTATGTTCCGCTCTTTGCTTTCGCATCAAGAGCAAGCATCGGAAGATTGTGTCCCTCAGATGAGGTGGTTATCTCGGTGTTGTCCCATACGTTGAAGGTGTAGGATTTTCCGTAATCCACAAGCTTGCCATCGCGGTACCAGTAAACGTCCGTATCGGAAGAAAGCGTTACCGGATCATCATACTTATGCTGTGTTGTTGCTTTGTTAAAGGTTACGCCATAGGTTTCTGTCTTCTGTACATACCACGCAACGAAGCGCTTTATATTGTTTACAAGGCTTTCCTTCCATTCGGAGAAGTTGTAGCCCACAACTTCTGGTGCGCTCGGTTGTTCTGTTCCGAGGAACTCACCGTTCCATGCGTAGTATTCCTCATCCGCCACTTCGGTGTAGATTGCCGTGAGGTAAGTGTTAGTCATCGCTGTGAAGCCGTAGGTTGCATCAAGGGAAATCACGCGTCCGCCGTCAGCCTTACCGCGAACCCATCCGCGGAATACATAGGTTTTATTTCCGACCGTTGTTTCTTGCGGTGCCGTGACTGTTACCGGCGTGTTGAGATCAACACTTCCAACCTCACCCTGAACGTAATCTGCTACGTTTGTTTCGATAACAATACCATCAACACTTGCATCCGCGCCGAAGGAAACAGAGGTTGTCGGCTCATCAACTGCGATAAGTGTTGAAATGGAATTATAGCCGTCAATTACATTTTCGTTTGTGCAGGTTGCTGTGATTTTTGCAACACCGCCGCTTATTGCAGTAATCTCGCCTGTTGAAGAATTGACTGTTACAATATCCGGGTTAGAGGATTCGTATGTAAACTTTGCCGCGCCGCCTTCTTTAAGCATGGAACTGGTATTTGATAGTGTTCCTGCTGCCGCAACGGTTGCTGCATCACCAACGGAAAGAGTTTTATCGTGGTCAGCAAATGCTGCATCCATTACCGCAAGACCGTCACCGCCATCAAAGGTAATGATTCCAAGATACAGTGCCCACATATTGTTTGGATTTTTTTCGCCATTAGTTTTCCAGACCATATAATATTCGCCTGCAGACGGCACAACGCATTTAGCGTTATGCTCGGCCAAAGTTTCTTGATATGCCATTGCGGTTTCTCTGTAGAAATCAACAACGGTTGTCGGGGTTGCATTCTGAATCGCAGCTTCAATATCTGTTGTTGACGACGGAAGCAGATACATTTCACCCTTTGTTCCCGAAGGCTGCTGGCCGTGTTTTATGTTCAGTGCATATTTGCCCGCTTTCGGAATATTGATTTTAAAATATGCGTAATTGTTTTCTCTGAGAAGCAATCTCGCAGTGTTTCTATACCACTTTACACAATCGGCAATTGTACTTGTTGTTCCTACGTACTGCAAGCGACCGCCTGTTGTTTTATACGACAAATTTTCCGTCGTGTAATTTCCTGTATCAGTGAAGGTAGCAAATTCATACACCATCTTCACATCTGCTGTTGCGGTGTCATTGACTGTTATATCTACTTCACCGAGAACGTAATCTCCGTTCTTTGCATAGATTGTTGCATTGCCTTCAGATACCGCTTTGATCGTCGAACCTGTTACTGTTGCAACCTCCTCATTGGAGCTTACATAAGTTATCGCTTCTTTTTCGGCAGCAGTTGCAGCAACGCCATCCGACATATATACGCTGTTTAAAACGATGCTGGTTTCTTCTTCAATTGCAGCATCAAGCTCTGTTTTTGTACCTGTGAGGTCTGCATAGATGAGGGCACGATTTGTTCCGCTTCCGTCAAACGTGAGGTCTCCAAGGGCAACGTACCATCTTCCGTCCGAATTTTTACGCTCTCCGGTTCCCTGCCATGCTACTATATACTCCCCTGCGGCAGAAGCAGTCCATTCACCAGTAACAAGCGGTGCAGTTTCTGATTTAAGTTCAGTTGCAGTGGTAGCGAGAGTGGCACTATAGCTGTTAACAGTCAAAACAGGCGTCGCACTCTTGATTGCTCCTGCAATATCAGTTGTTCCGGCATCGAGAATATACATATTACTTTCCGTTCCGGCTTCTCTGTAAGCAAATTTCTGCCTGACCGTGTATTTTCCGGCCGCCGGAACTCTTATCTTATATGATGCATATTCAGCATCTGACATCGTGTATATACCGAGTGCATACGAGCCGTATGACGCAGGGAATTGTTGGTTGCAAAGATGCCATTCAACGCGCCCGGCACTTTTAGCGGAGGTATACTTAATATCCTGCGGTTTCGGCGCATCTGTGCTGTATGCAAGCTTCGTTGAAAACGGATATGTTATTGTCACACCCGAATATTCCGCGTCTCCTTCTGCTGCGAAGGACATTGGAATCATTGATATTACCATTGTAAGTGCGAGGATAATGCTGAGAATTTTTGACATTTTCTTCATTTTCTTTTCCTCCTTAAATTTTGGCAAGAGAGACTTTCTGTGTTGGACTTATGTCCAACACAAAGGGATATCCCTTTGCCGTTTTGATTGACTTATATATTAAACCACGTGAGCATTTCGCGCTCGCCGTTGTTTGCAAAAGAATAATATGGAATGAACGTAACCTCTTGTGATGCGTCCGGTGCGCTGTACTTGCGGTACAGACCGAAGTCCTTTGCGGGAGCTACCGCTTCAAGCGTTGCAGTGAGCGTTACCGCGCCGATGCGCTCGTCAAAGCCTTCGATGAAGTTATCGTCCACTATGCGAAGTGAGCGAAGATTTGTTCCGGGCTTGCCTTCACCGCAATACACAATCGGTCCGCGCTGCAGTGCTACCCTGCCGCCGTTTGCAATTACGTTGGGATTTGCCTGCACAAAGAACGGTTCCATCTCAAACGATACGTTTATCTCGCCCTGCGGATTTTCGACATACGCATAGCCGTTTCTTATCTCATACGGGCGGTCGATAGTGTAATTATCGCACCACGCAGGGATGCGGATTGCGAGATTCTTTATATCACCCGATACAGAGAATGAGATATCTCCGTTTTTCGGATACTCTGTTTTCTGCGTAATTTTCACGTTGCCGCAATTAAGATCTCCCGCTCCGAACTGGTTTACAAAAACCGTATCTCCACTTACAGAATAGAAATATTCCTCAATTGATGCTATATGCCTTAAGATATTGGGCGGGCAACAGGAGCACTCAAACACCTCAACACGCTGTTGAATCGGCTGATATGTCGGCGGCTCGTCGAATATATCGTAGCGTGAAAGCAGGCGCGGGTCGATTTCCAGCGGGTTTGTGTAGAAAAACTTTCTTCCGTCAAGAGAGACACCCGAGAGCATACCGTTATACATAACGCGTTCTATTATATCGGCATATTTTGCGTCAATTTCAAGTTCCGACATACGGCGGCAGAAATACATCATCGCAATCGCCGCACAGGTCTCGGTATATGCAACGTCGTTGGGAAGGTCATACGCATGAGTGAAGCGTTCGCCGTAACGGTCAGAGCCGACACCGCCGGTTATGTACATTTTGCGCTCTGTTATATCTTTAAACAGGTTTTTGCATATATTGAGAAGTTCGCTATCATCAAGCTCTCCCGCAAGGTCTGCCATTGCACTGTACATATAGAGCGCTCTTACGCA
>JAFQGO010000044.1:0-3691 GCA_017398225.1 Oscillospiraceae bacterium
CTTTGCACGGAGATATCTCTCCCCCGCTGACGGCGAAACGCTTTTTGATGCATTTTTGCGTGCGGCGTGGAGTTCCCGGGCAGACCTTGCAATTGCTCCTATGCAGGATTTTCTTAATCTTCCCGCCACGGCGCGTATGAACACGCCTTCAACGGTCAACGACCGCAACTGGCGCTGGCGTATGCAGGAAGGAGCTCTTTCTGAAGCTCTTTCAGAAAAGCTTTTTGCGCTTAACGAAAAATACTCCAGAATATAATCTCATTTTTAGGGCACCTCCGTCATATTTATTATGACGGAGGTGTTTTTTCTGTGAAGCTTTCAAAAATAAGCCGCAAGTCGGTTTTTTACAGTCTTTTTGCAATATCCGTATCTAACTCTTTCCTTCAGCTTCTCGGTTTTTTGTACCGCATTTTTTTAAGCCGTATGGCGGGTGCCGAGGCGCTCGGCGTATATCAGCTGGTAACGCCGTTTTATTCCGTTATGTCCTCTCTTGCGCTCAGCGGTCTCACCGTTGCAGTCGCACGCATTGCGGCATCAAAAGCCGGTGTGGGAGATATGACCGGCGCTGTACGCTCGGTAACTCTTTGCCGAAGGATTTTTTTTGTATCGGTTTTTCTCCTTGCCGCCGTTTGCACTTTGTTCCCCAACGTGATTTCACGGAACATTCTCGGTGACAGGCGCACTATGCTCTCCCTCCCGTTTGTTTTTATCTGCCTTTTCCTTACCGGAATTGAAAACATTTTCAAAAACTATTTCTACGGAGTGGGAAAAGTATATCCTCAGATAATCTCCGAGCTTTCCGAGCAGGTAATCCGCGCTCTCGCCGTTGCCGCACTTCTTTTTACCTTCCGCACCGGTGATGCAGGCATCAGCGCTATGCTCATTTTCCTCGGTATGGTGATAAGCGAGCTGTTCAGCTCATCCCTGCTTTCTCTTTTTTACCATCCGGAAAAACGGCGCCTTTCCTCCCGTCGAAGCGAACCTGTAAAAATGGCGGATATTCTCGCTATATCCCTTCCCGTATCGGCAGCGGCAACAGTGAACAATCTGCTCGGCTCGGTGAACTCTATTCTTCTCCCGCGAAGACTTCAATGTGCCGGAATGAGCCTGCGCACCGCAACAGAAGCCTTCGGTGCAATGTTCGGTATGACTATGCCGCTTCTTATGTTCCCCATTGCATTTATCGCATCCCTGACCTCCGTTATGGTTCCAAAGGTTTCCGAACAGCTTGCAGCCGGTGATGAACACGAGCTGAGGCGAAAAGCAGGAAAAACCATCCACGCAACAGGGCTTTTAGCTATGCCGTGCTTTGCCGTGCTCATCCCGCTCGGCGAGCCGGTATGCCGCGTGCTTTTCTCACATGAAGCGGCGGGCGCATTTATTTTTCCGCTCGGCATCGGCACTCTTTTTTCCTACTATGAAATGACCACCGGCGCTCTTCTCAACGGTATCGGTATGCAGAAAAAAGCGGCAGCTTATATCGTAGTCAGCGGTCTTCTTCAGCTCATTTTTACGTGGAGTGCAGGTTTCTCACACATCGGTATGCGAGGATATGTTGCCGGATATGTATTTTCAAGCGGACTTTGTGCTTTTCTCAACTTTCTCTGCCTTAAAAAACGGCTGCGGCTTTCCCCGCGTATAGGCAACTGGTTTGTCACACCCCTTATCGCCTCACTGTTTTCCGGGCTCATTTGCGATATTACATATAATTTTATGCTTTCGCGCGCGCTTCCACTTTCTCTGTGCCTTGTTGCCGCGTCAGTCTGCGCTCTCATTTCATATGCCATCTCGCTCGGGGCGATGGGCACAAATATAGTAAAATATATGAAAACACTGATTCCGCACGGTGTATAATCCTCTTATGGTAAATTTGACTAAATAAGCAAGAATTTTTCTCTAAAAGTTATAGGAAAATTATCTTGATTTTCTCAAGATATATGATATACTTATAATGATGGTGGTCGAGAGACCAATCTCTCAATATTTTAATTTTAACTTATTTTACTATGGAGGAATGGCAAAATGGCACGTTTCACACTTCCCCGTGATCTTTATCACGGCAAGGGCTCTCTTGCAGTCCTTAAAGAGCTTCGCGGCGAGCGCGCAATGATCTGCGTTGGCGGTGGCTCAATGAAAAAATTCGGTTTTCTTGACAAGGCTGTTTCTTACCTTGAAGAGGCAGGCATGAAGGTTGAGCTTTTTGAAGGCATTGAGCCGGACCCGTCTGTTGATACCGTTATGCGCGGTGCTGAGGCGATGAGCAAATTCAACCCTGACTGGATTATCGCAATGGGCGGCGGCAGCCCGATTGACGCTGCAAAAGCAATGTGGATCAAATATGAATATCCCGAAACAACCTTCGAGGATATGTGTAAGGTATTCGGTCTTCCGAAGCTCCGCACAAAGGCACATTTCGTTGCTATCCCGTCTACATCCGGAACAGCAACTGAGGTAACTGCTTTCTCCGTTATCACAGACTATGAAAAGGGCATCAAGTATCCGCTTGCTGACTTTGAAATCACTCCGGATATCGCAATCGTTGATCCTGAGCTTGCTGAGACAATGCCGAAGAAGCTTGTTGCTCACACAGGTATGGACGCGATGACACACGCTGTTGAAGCATATGTTTCCACAGCAAACTGCGACTACACCGACCCGCTTGCTCTCCATGCGATCAAGATGATTGACAAGGATCTCGTAGGCTCCTACAACGGCGATATGGATAAGCGCGCAAGCATGCACAACGCACAGTGCATGGCAGGTATGGCGTTCTCCAACGCACTTCTTGGTATTGTTCACTCTATGGCTCACAAAACAGGCGCTGTCTTTGAGGATATGGGCGCACACATCATCCACGGTGCTGCAAACGCAATGTATCTCCCGAAGGTAATCGCATATAACGCAAAGAACGCAGACGCTGCAAAGCGCTACGGTGATATCGCAGATATGCTTAACCTCGGCGGAACAAGCGATGCAGAAAAGGTTGCAAACCTTGTCGCTTACCTCCGCAAGATGAACGATGCGCTCAACATTCCTCAGTGCATCAAGAACTACGGCGCAGATAGCTTCCCCTGTGAGCAGGGCTTCGTTCCGGAGAACATCTTCCTCCAGAGACTTCCGGAAATTGCAAAGAACGCAATCGCAGACGCTTGCACAGGCTCTAACCCGCGCCAGCCGAATCAGGAGGAAATGGAAAAGCTTCTCAAGTGCTGCTACTACGACACTGAGGTAGATTTCTAATCCTTTCCGCGGCTGATTCTTTGAAGTATTTGTATATATTACAGAGGGCGTGTCCCGGCGAAAACCGGGGCATGCCGCTTTTTATCCTTTTCGGAATTTTCAATTGACTTTCGAGAAGCGTTGTTTTATAATAAGCATATAATTCCAGTCAATGAATAAATTAAAAAGGAGACGCTTAGCAATGAATCTTGAACATATGATTAAACCTGTGCCGCAAAGGCTTATGCAGGGCAATGAAAATATTTCTCTCGGAACACTCGGTAAAGCCGATTTTACGATTGAAGTAAAGGCGCTTTCCGGCTCTCTTTCCTATCTTGCACTTGATATGCTGAAAAAAGGGCTGTCAAAGAAAATAAACGACTGTGCCTCAAAAGCAAAAGGCAGCGTTAAGATAACCCTTGAGGTTTCTTCGGACATTCCATCGGAAGTTAAAAAGAATCACGACCAAGCA
>JAFQGO010000045.1:0-3633 GCA_017398225.1 Oscillospiraceae bacterium
GCTTTCCGGCTCGTGCGCATCAAACCCGAAGGTGACGGGCGCCTTTTCCTCTCCTGCGACCTTCCAGAAGTCCTCACGCGGATAATGCCTTTCTCCGCGAACACCTAAGAAATTTATTTCAAGCGGCACATTCATCTCCCTTGCCGCGGCGCACAGCCTGCGCGCCTCACTGCGGTAAAAACCCGCATCTCCGGTAAAGTTAAAAACATCAGGATGAGCAATATAAGAAAAAACATTTTTACGCATCGCCGCAATCACAGAATCCGTATACGCCGCAAGCTCTTCTCTGCTGTCCGATTCCTTCACCGTATGGCGCGCACCTTCGTTTTCCGGAAAAGTATAGTGCTGACCTAAAATAAGATACTCTGCGCCCCACTTCACGGCATTTTCAAGCATTTCATCAAAAAGCTCCGGATAATACTCTGACTCAAAACCCACCTTTAAATCTATTTTGTCTTTATATTTTGTTCTGAGCGATAATATCTCTTTGCAATAATCCTCCGCCTCGCAAACAGGCACTCTGTAATGGGATTCCGTTCCGTCAGAAAAACGCAGCGGAATATGGTCAGAAAACCCCATATGCTTTATTCCGTTTTCTATTGCCGTAATAACATATTCCTCCGCTGTTCCTGTTGCATGGCCGCACCTGCTCGTATGAGTGTGGTAGTTATATTTCACGTTCTTTCCTTCTTCTTATATAGTCTTGTCTGAAAATTATTTTATCACAAAAAACTTTTTGATTCAAGCTATTGCCGATTTATTTATAATATGATACAATAATTTCCGGAATATTCTACCGGAGGTTTTCTCTTTGAACATATCTGAAATTTTTAAAAACCGCCCGCTCGCCCTTGCTCCCATGGCAGGCGTTACGGATGCGGCGTTCCGCTCCGTTTGCCGTGATTGCGGTGCGGATATCACTTATACGGAAATGGTTTCCTCCCGTGCGCTTGTCTATCAGGACAGCAAAACAGCCTCGCTTCTTATCCGAAACGAGGGAGAAAGCCCATTCGGCGTTCAGCTTTTCGGCAACGACCCGCGCGTTATGCGCGAGGCGGCGGAGATTGCGCACGAGCGCACCGGTTGTGACTTTATAGACATAAATATGGGATGCCCTACTCCCAAAATCGTAAATAACGGTGACGGCTCGGCACTTATGAAAAATCCCGCTCTTGCCGCGGAAATCGTGCGCGAAATAAAGCGCGGGGTAAACATCCCTGTAACGGTAAAATTCCGCAAGGGCTGGGATGGCGGAAGCGTAAACGCCGTGGAGTTTGCAAAGTCTCTTGAGGACGCGGGTGCCGATGCTCTTGCCGTTCACGGAAGAACGCGCGTAGCAATGTATTCCGGCCGCGCGGACTGGGATATCATCCGCGAGGTTGTGTCTGCCGTCAGCGTTCCCGTTCTTGCAAACGGAGATGTCTTTGAGGGTGCTGATGCCGCAAAAATCCTGCGTTGGACAGGCGCGGCGGGCGTTATGGTGGGAAGGGCGGCGTTCGGCTGCCCGTGGATATTCTCGCAATGCCGTGCGGCAATTGACGGAAAAGATATCCCGCCCCTCCCCCCTCTCGCAGAGCGTCTTGATGTAGCGGAAGCCCAGATACGCAAAAGCGCGGAAAACACCTGCGAAAGAGTTGCCGCACTTGAAGCGCGACGGCATATAGCGTGGTATCTTCGCGGTGTTCGCGGCGCAAATTCATATAAAACGCGCGTGGTAAGCATCTCAACACTTGATGAACTCCACCGCCTGCTGGAAGAGATAAAGCATACTTTGGGATAAACATAGCAGAACCGCGGCGATTGCCGCGGTTCTGCTATGTTAAAACATCTTGTTTATTTCTTCAACTGTCTTGCGTACAAGCATCTCGCCGCCGACATGGCCGACTGTACCGCTGGAAACATATGCGCTGTAATGGCTTCCCTTTTCTGCCTTTTCGGTCGGCAGATAGCCGTCACTTCCGCAACAGAGCTGAACGATAAACGTCTGCGAAGCATGGGAAAGCGCGCGAATCTGATTGCCGAAATCGAGGAAGAGCTCATACGGGTTTGTTGCAAAAACAACATCACCGATACGGACGATATGTACTTCAACCGTGCGGATATTATGATCCTGTTGATATTCATATCTCCCAAGAGTTCCTGCATGAACGTGCATTGCCGCAGTGTCCATATAATTGATGTCGCCTGTATGCTCCTTGAAAAACTCACGGATTGCGCGCGCTGCCGCATCACGCTCTGCCGGAGTTACGCGGCGAAGCGGAAGCTCAAGAGTAAGTTTTTTATGAACAAGCGGGCCCTCTGAGGTCTTTTCCGTAATTTCCTCAAACACATCGGAAATCTCATTCACAACGCGCTTGCCTATCTTCCACGTTCCCTTGATGTCATACATTGACGGGTCCGCACGGCGCACGGTTACGTTTTCACGGATAACGTTCGGGTCGGCAATCGGGGTTTCCGGATCCACCCAGCGGATAAGGTCACGCGGGCACTGGTCGCCTCCTGCACCGCCAAGACCGAGAACCTTGATGTCCTCGCCGTATTTCTCGCGGAGAAGAATCTTCACCTTGCCCCAATAGTCGGAGGAAACATAGCTTCTCTGCTCAACAACCTGCGACGGGCAGGCAATATTTGCAACAACGCCCGTGAGCTTGTCGTTCTCGTCAAAGGTATAGAGAAGCTCAATGCCGTTATCGTTGCCACCTTCAAGATGCGTGAAATTTACGGTGTTCGTATCGCCCCACATTTTTGCACTGCCGTCGTCATAGCATACGCGACGGCACATTCCGACAGCCGCACGGCCAAACTCGTTTGCAAAAGATGCGGGTTTTAAGTTCTTATATGCCTCAATGCACGCCTCTGCGACTTTGCCCGGAAGGAATTCTGCCGCCTCAATGGGTGACATAACATCGTCCGTAAGCGGAACACGGTCTATGTACTTCACTCCCTCGGGCATATATGCCTTTAGCGTTCCAAGCGTGTCGCCCACGGTCCTGTCACTTCGTCCGGCATATGAATACGAGGTGTGAGTATGGGTTGCAGCTACGATAATCGCATCTGTGTTTATTTCAGGGCATTTTTCCGAAACAATATCTCTGACATCTTTCATAAGGCTGCTGCTGACAGAAACAAGGTCTGCAGAGCAGAAGATAACATGCTCTTCTCCTGTAGCTATTGCCATTGCGGTAACACTGAGCGGAGTTTCAACATACTCTGAAACGCGCTCGTAAAACTGACCGGCAAGGCTTATCTTTTTATCCGGAGTTATATCAACTTCCGACCATCCGATTAAATATTTGTTCGACATATTAAATCATCCTTCTTTCAATTATTCACTTAGCTTATACTCTGCAATGAATTTCTCATCATCTGCAGACTGTACACGAATCAGAACCGCGTCTCCCGGAGCGAGAGAAACGCTTATTTTATCCGTATTTTCGCTGACAAGCCCTTGCTTGCCGTCCTCACGGCTCACTTCATATATATTGAAGCTGCCGGAAAGCGGAATATCCGCACAAAGCTCTTTTTCAAAATCACGGTTTAAAACAAACAGGTAGTCATTGCCGTAATCATCGCAAAGCTCACCGACAGAGGTGCGCCTCGGGAGATTGCCGGAGAGGATTTTGCTGTCTGCGA
>JAFQGO010000003.1:0-3265 GCA_017398225.1 Oscillospiraceae bacterium
CCTCATCCGTCAACCAAGTTGACACCTTCCCCTCCAGGGGAAGGCTACAAACTGGGTTTCTCGTGACCTTTTAGAAGAATATAGAAACAGGTAAAAATGGAAACAAGATATTATAAAGTAACAAAAATAGAGGGTGAATATGCCACCCTTACCGACTTAGACACGGGCGATGAAATATTTATTGCGCTATTCCTTTTGCCCGAGGGGACTGACCTTGGCACTAAGCTTAAATATGAAATGCTTGAATATGAGATAATATAAAAGAAAAACAGCGACACTGGGTCGCTGTTTTTTATTGTCATAGTGTAGCCTCATACAGGTCTATAATCGTTTGATACCCTTGACGTTTTTCTTCGGCAAGCTCTTCGTTTTTCAGAACCTCCGGAAGACTCTGCTCCTTTGTATTTACAACAAGGTCTGCACCGAGATGCTTTATGTTCTCAGGATCGGTAATAACGCTTGTCACAACTCTCAGTCCGAAAGCCTTTGCCATCGGAATTACAACGCTTGCAAGACCGCTTGCGCCTGCTTGCATAAGAAGGGTGTCGCCTGCCTTTGCCTTGCCTTCGATAAACAGCTTCAGATAAGCTGTCGCAAATGCTTCAGGAATAGCCGCGGCCTCTGCCATTGAGCAGTTTTTCGGAATCGGCATAAGCATATCATACTTAACGGAAACATATTCTGCATATCCGCCTCCGCCAAGGAGGGCACAGACTTTATCACCAAGCTTTAAATCGCTCTTTTCTGATGCCTTTGCTCCCATCTTCACTATCTCACCGGAGACCTCAAGGCCCATCCATTCAGGGCATCCCGGAGGCGGGGGATAGTCGCCTTCACGCTGCATCAGATCAGCGCGGTTAAGCGCTGCATATTCTACCTTGACAAGCACGTCCTCTTCGCCGATTATCGGATCGGGAACATTGTCCCACCTGAGGCTTTTGTCATCATTTACAAGTATTGCTTTCATCGTATATTCTCCTTACTTCGTATATTTTGCCGTTTATGGAATCCGGAAATTCGGATTCCGGTCGGCTTTTTTGATTAAGTATACAACGGTTATTCATCTGATTATGTCAGGCAGAAAATCAAAATTATCTCTCACTGCCTTTGCAGCCCGGATTGTAGGTTGCGTAGGAACAGCTCGCTCGTCATGCTTATGTACCGCAAGATATGTTACGCAGCCAAGCTGTGGCCCTATCATTCTGTGGATTTTGGAGTGCGTGCCGTTTGAGAGGAAAAGAAACGGAATATCAAGTTCTTTCTTTAAAAGCGCGGTAATTTTTAAATTCTCCATTTGCTCTTCATCGGAGTTTGCGGCAGTAACTATTTTACTTATATCGGCTCCGCGACGCTTATGCTCATATGCTATTTGCAAAACCTCCTCTGCGGATATGAATTTCATAACGTGAGAGGACATAATAACTTCTTTATCCATCCGGTGTATTTTGTCGATGAGGTGAAGCTGCTTGTCAATGGAAATCTGCTTTGTTGTAAGCTCGTATCCTATTCCCATACCGCTTTCATCGTCAAAGAAGCTTGCCGGCACATCACCGAGAGTAGCGCCGCATTTTAATGCGGAGAGAAGTTCGTCTGCGCACTCGTCATATGAAAAAGCTGCATTTTCGCCTTGTTTATAGTTTGTTACATATATCGGGCGGCCCGCCGCTGAAGCAAAAATTGTTCTGTAATTATCCTCGGTTTTGAATTCCTTATTAAGAAAGCAAAGCTGGATTCCGAGCGCATCTGCTCCGTCATAAATTGAGTTTTTTATCCTGAAGCGTATTTCATCGGGAGTTTTTTTCAGAACCATGCCGGTGATGAGAGGGGATTGGTGGTTTAAAAATGTTGGTTTCAAGCTTTTCAACTCCTTCCCATGGCATTGCGTCCGCCGTCTATCATAATATTCTCACCGTTTATGAATTGTCCCTTTTCGGAAGCAACAAACAGGCATAAATCAATTATCTCCTGCGGGTCTGCTGCTCTGCCAAGAAGTGTTTTCATATTGGCCATAGCAGCGCGGGTGAGCACAGGGCCGGGGGAAATGCATACTGCCCGAATGTTATATTTAGCGCCGTATTGTGCGATTGATTTTGTAAGTCCATACATAAGGGCTGCTTTTGAGGTGGAGTAGTCAACACCATAGCTGTTGCCTTCTTCGCCGGATATAGAGCCAATGTTTATTATAAGGCCGCTTTGTTGCTTGCGCATCTGCTTGAGAACAGCGTGGGAAAAATAAAACGGGCCCTTTAAATTGACATCTATGCCCCAATCATAAACATCAATCGGAACATCGGGAAACTCTGGATATTTCTCTCTGTCAACATTGAGCATACGCACTGCTGTGCCACCGGCAAAATTGCATACTATATCTATTTTGCCGAATTTCTTGACCGCAGCATCACATGCCGCGCAGACCTGCGTATAGTCCCTGACATCGCATACTATTCCGATAGCCGAGCCGGCTCTTTTGGTATTTAACTCGGAAACCTTTTGGTTAAGCACTTCTTCGTTAACATCACACAGTACAACGCTTCCGCCGAGCTGGGCAAAGTTCTGACAAAAAAGCAGACCCATTCCGGAAGCTGCTCCGGTGGAAATTGCAACCTTTCCTGCAAAATTCATAAATAATTCTCCTCGTATAACCTTTTTGGTGTATGTATTTATGCGTTATTGTAAATATCGTGTCAGCTTTTATCTTTAAAGCTTGATATGAATTCCTTTTCCTGAAGAGGGGAGGGTAAGCTCCGCGCTGAGTCCTTTTGGAATATGTGGGGTAAACTTTAACTCACCATCCCAAAAGGAAGCCGCATCTACCCCGAAAATATGTTCTATAAGAAAAATAACGGGTGACGATGCCCAAGGGTGACAGAGGCTTGTGTTCCATTTCTGCTCCTTGCCCCACGCCTCGAAGCAGGTTGTTGCGCCTTCCTTCAGCATATTAAACCAGGAATGTTCACCTTCGTTGATTAAAAGCGAAAAAGCCTCGTTATATGCCCCTGATGTTGCCAGCGCATCAAGCACAAAGCCTGCAAACCAGACACCGCAGCATAAGCCCTTGCTCATAATAAGCTCCTTTATGGCATTGTGAGAGCTTTTCGGCGCAATGTTATACAACAGCGGCAATACGTTTGAATGGAGCGATGTGTGCATAGAGACGGCTGTGTCCGTGAAAAGTCCGCTTTCCCTGTCGAAAAATTCATCGAGGAAAGAGCCTTTTACCAGTTCAAGAGTCTGCGCTTCGTTGCGGCAGTCCTTTTTCAACAGC
>JAFQGO010000046.1:0-3160 GCA_017398225.1 Oscillospiraceae bacterium
ATAAAAAGCCTGATGCCACGACAGTAATAACACGTGAAAATTACAAAGACATTGTCTGGAAGCTGCCGGTTACGGATTTGCTTTTCGTAGGAAAGAGCGCGAAGAAAACTTTCGAGCGCCTCGGAATCTCCACTATCGGTGAGCTTGCCGCAAGCTCAAAGGAAAGCATCAGCTCCCTTCTCGGAAAAACAGGAGAAACAATACACGACTATGCCAACGGAATAGACTTATCCCCCGTCCAATCGGCTTTTGCCGAGACCGACCCGAAATCCCTCGGGCGCGGAACAACCTTTCCACACGACCTTACAGAAATTCCGGAAATAAGAACAGGCATAACAGTTCTATCCGATGACGTTGCTGCGCGTCTGCGAAAAAAGCACCTTATGGCAAACGTGGTAACGCTGACAGTCCGTGACCCCAACTTCAAAACAACCTCAAGACAAAAAACGCTTTCCACACCCACGCATCTTGAACACGACATAACGGAGGCGTGTATGGAGCTTTATATGCGTTATTACGCAGAACGCCGGTCTCCCGTGAGAATGCTTACCGTCACGGTATCTTCTCTCATTGATGAGGATACGGCAGGACTTTTGCAATTTTCGCTCTTCGGCGATGATGAAATGCACGAAAAAACCGAACGAATGGAGCTTGCGATAGACAAAATACGCAACAAATTCGGACGGGATGCAATGAAAAAAGGTTCGTTTTTAAATCGTGACTTCACCATACGCGATAAAGACGGCTAAACTCAAAAAAACAGCAAAAGTACTTGACAAACAAGTGCTTTTTGGTGTATTATATTCTTTAAATAAATAAACAAAGGAGTGTTGCGGATTATGGATATCAGCAAGAAAGTTTGCGGCGAAGGCTTAACGTTTGACGATGTGCTTCTGGTGCCCGCAAAGAGTGAGATTCTCCCGGCAGATATTGACGTTTCTACACGTCTTACAAAGAAAATAAAATTGAATATTCCCGTTATGAGTGCGGCTATGGATACGGTTACCGAGTCGCGCATGGCGATTGCCGTTGCCAGAGAAGGCGGCATCGGCGTTATACATAAAAATATGACTATCGAAGAGCAGGCAAACGAGGTTGATATGGTAAAGCGCTCGGAAAACGGCGTTATCACAAATCCGTTCTTCCTCAGCCCGTCCCACACCCTCGGCGATGCAGATGACCTTATGGCAAAGTATCGCATTTCCGGTGTTCCGATCTGTGATAACGGAAAGCTTGTCGGCATCATCACTAACCGCGATATGAAGTTTGAAACAGATTACACCCGCCCGATTTTTGAGGTTATGACAAAGGATCGCCTTGTTACCGCCCCCGTCGGCACAACGCTTGAGGACGCAACCGACATTCTCCGCAGAAACAAGATTGAAAAGCTTCCTATTGTTGATGATAATATGGCTCTCCGCGGTCTTATCACGATAAAAGATATCGAAAAGGCTCAGAGATATCCGAACTCCGCAAGAGACGACAAAGGCCGTCTTCTTGTTGCCGCTGCCATCGGTAACACTGCAGATGTTCTGGACCGCGCAAAAGCTCTTGCCGACGCCGGTGTTGACGTTTTTGTTCTCGACAGCGCACACGGTCATCACATCGGAATCAGCCGTGCCATTGATAAGGTCAAGAGTGCATTCCCGAACGTTGAGCTTATTGCAGGAAACATCGCTACTCCCGAAGCTGCTGCTGATCTTATCGCAGCAGGTGCGGACGCTCTCAAGGTCGGTATGGGTCCGGGTGCTATCTGCACAACGCGTATCGTCGCAGGTATCGGCGTACCGCAGATTACGGCAGTTATGACTGTTGCTGAAGTTGCAGACAAGTACAACATCCCCGTCATCGCAGACGGCGGTATAAAGTATTCCGGAGATATCCCGAAGGCAATCTGCGCCGGCGCATCTGTCATCATGCTCGGTTCGCTCCTTGCCGGATGCGATGAAGCTCCGGGTGAATTTGAGATGTATCAGGGCAGACGCTTTAAGGTTTACCGCGGTATGGGTTCTCTCGGCGCTATGGCTAAGGGCGGCCGCGACCGTTACTTCCAGCAGAACAACCGTAAGCTCGTTCCTGAAGGCGTTGAAGGCCGCGTTCCTTATAAGGGTCCGGCAGGCGACACCGTATATCAGCTTATAGGCGGTCTTCGCGCAGGTATGGGATATTGCGGTGCAGAAAACATTCAGGCGCTCCGCGAAAACGGCCGTTTCATCAAGATTACGGGCGCAGGACTTAAGGAAAGCCATCCGCACGATATCTACATCACAAAAGAGGCACCGAACTATTCAGTCAATCCGTAAAAACAGCTATGAGCCGCATTCACTATGCGGCTCTGTTTATTAAAAAATCAAAGGAATGATTACTTTATGTCCTGCAAAATGCAAAAGGATTTGAGCGTTTTTATAAGCCAGTGCGACAGCACTTCAAAAATGAGTATACCGAGCATCTTTTCCCTCTTCGGCGATCTTGCATCGGAGCATGCACCGCAGATAGGTCTTGGTTTTAGCACTCTTGCCGAAAAAGGCTTATTCTGGATTGCCGTAAGAACCAAAATCAAGGTTCACCGCCGCCCTGAAATGACGGAGAGCTTCCTTGCAAGCACCTGGCCGGAAGCCCCCGGCAGGGTGCGCTGTGTAAGGTACTACACCCTCACAGATGCAGACCTCAATCTGATTGCCGAAGGCAAGAGCGAATGGGCAATAGTTGACCTTTCAACCGGAAGACCGCATAAGCTCTCAGAAATCTATCCGGAAGAAATGCAACATCTCACCGACACTGCTTGTGACGAGCCCTTCAATAAAATTGCTGAGAACACCGATGATGCAGAAAAATTTGCCGTCTACACAGTACGTTCAACGGACATTGATATTGGCAAGCATATGAACAATGCGGCATATATCCGTGCAGTTTTCGGTGCATTCACCTGCGCAGAGCTTGAGGCAATGGATATAAGCGATGTTGAAATAAACTTCAAAGCGCAGTGCTATGAAGGAGATGAGCTTGCATTCTACAAGCGTAAATGTGACGATGCCACCGAAATAATTATTCTTCGTCCGGACGGTAAATGCGCCGCAACGGTAATGCTTGGGTGAAATATTATCGAGTAGGAGGCTAACCATTAGTTGATTAGCCGACCTCTCACACCACCGTGCGTACC
>JAFQGO010000047.1:0-2628 GCA_017398225.1 Oscillospiraceae bacterium
TCTACGTCCGTTATACTGACCTTGCAAGCGGAAAAGAAGAGAACAGAATGATAAACAAAAATAAATAAGAGGGGATAGACTAAAAATGAAAGAATTTGAACTTAAATATGGCTGTAACCCGAATCAAAAGCCCGCAAAAATCTTTATGAGTGACGGAAGTGATCTTCCGATTGAGATTCTTTCCGGTCGTCCGGGTTTTATAAACTTCCTTGATGCGTTCAACTCATGGCAGCTTGTAAAGGAGCTTAAGGAGGCTCTCGGGCTTCCGGCGGCAACATCCTTCAAGCACGTAAGCCCCACATCTGCAGCGGTTGGTATTCCGCTTTCGGATAAGCTTAAGCGCGCTTGCTTTGTAGATGATGTTGAAGGTCTTGATGAGTCACCCCTCGCTTGTGCTTATGCAAGAGCAAGAGGCACAGACCGTATGTGCTCCTTCGGCGATTGGGTAGCGCTTTCCGATGTCTGTGACGTAACAACTGCAAAGATGATAAAGCGCGAGGTTTCCGACGGCGTCATTGCTCCGGGATATGAGCCGGAAGCGCTTGAAATCCTCAAAACGAAGCGCAAGGGTAACTACAATATCGTAAAGATTGATCCGGACTATGTTCCGCAGGAAGTTGAGCACAAGCACGTTTTCGGTATTACATTTGAGCAGGGAAGAAACAACTTCAAGATTAACCGTGAGCTCCTCGGCAATGTAGTAACTGCAAATAAGGATATCCCCGAAGAGGCGCTCCGTGACCTCATCGTGGCACTTATCACGCTTAAGTACACCCAGTCTAACTCCGTTTGCTATGCAGTTGACGGACAGGCTATCGGTGTCGGCGCAGGTCAGCAGTCACGTATCCACTGCACACGTCTTGCGGGAACAAAGGCAGATACATGGTTCTTGCGCCAGCACGAAAAGGTTCTCAATCTTCCGTTCAGGGAAGATATCGGCAGACCTGACCGCGATAATGTAATCGACGGTTATATCAATAAAAATGAGGAAGACGTAACGGCGGACGGCAACTGGGAAAAGTATTTCACCCGCAAGCCTGAACCCTTTACAGCGGAAGAAATGCGTGCATATCTTGACACAATCGACGGTGTGGCGCTTGGTTCCGATGCGTTCTTCCCGTTTGCTGATAACATCGACCGTGCGTTTGCAAGCGGCGTAAAGTATATCGCAGAGCCGGGTGGCTCTATACGTGATGATATCGTCATCGAGTGCTGCGATAAGCACGGTATTGCAATGGCATTTACAGGTATGCGCTTGTTCCACCATTGATAATCGGAGGAAGCTTCAATGAAAATTATGGTAGTAGGTGGCGGCGGCAGAGAGCATGCCATCATAAAGAAAATCAAGCTTAATAAGGATGTTACCGAGATATTTGCTCTTCCCGGAAACGGCGGTATGGCGGGGGATGCAACCTGTGTTGATATAGGCGCAAAAGACATTCCTGCAATCGTTGATTTTGCGGTAGAGAATAAAATTGACTATGCAATCGTTGCACCGGATGATCCGCTTGTTCTCGGTGCTGTTGACGCACTTGAAGAAAAAGGAATCCCGTGCTTCGGTCCTCGTGCAAATGCGGCGATAATCGAAGGCAGTAAGGTTTTTTCAAAAAATCTTATGAAAAAGTACAACATTCCGACAGCACAGTATGAAGTGTTCGATAATATGGATGCTGCGCTTAAGTATCTTGAAACCGCACCGATTCCGACCGTTGTAAAGGCGGACGGCTTGGCACTCGGCAAAGGCGTTATAATCGCAGAAACAAGAGAAGCTGCCATGGATGCTGTAAAATCAATGATGCAGGATAAAGCCTTCGGAAAGAGCGGCGAGACAATCGTTATCGAAGAATTTCTCACAGGTCCCGAGGTTTCCGTCCTTGCATTCACGGACGGCAATGTGGTTGTTCCGATGGTTTCGTCTATGGATCATAAGCGCATCGGAGATAATGATACGGGGCTCAATACCGGCGGTATGGGAACTGTTGCTCCGAATCCTTATTATACCGATGCGATTGCAAAGGAATGTATGGAGACTATATTCCTTCCCACAATTAATGCGATGAACAACGAGGGAAGAACCTTTAAGGGTTGCCTTTACTTCGGGCTTATGCTCACTCCGAACGGTCCTAAGGTTATTGAGTACAACTGCCGCTTCGGTGATCCTGAAACTCAGGTTGTTCTTCCTCTTCTTGAATCGGATCTTCTTACGGTTATGAAAGCTGTTACGGAAGGTAAGCTTTCTGATACAGAGGTTAAGTTCAGCAATAAAAGTGCCTGCTGTGTAATTATGGCATCAAAAGGATATCCGGAAAAGTACGATAAAGGATTTGAAATGACAATTCCGTCAGCAATTTCCGATAAGGTTTATGTTGCAGGTGCCGCGCTTTCCGACGGAAAGCTTCTCACAAACGGAGGAAGAGTTCTTGGTGCGACGGAAATTGCGGATACACTTGAAAGCGCAATTGAAGGCGCATATAAGCTTGTTTCGGAGATAAGCTTTGAAGGTGCATACTATCGCCGTGATATCGGTGCTAAGGCACTTCGTGCAAGGGAGGAAAAATAAGTATGGTATACAGAGTGTATGTAGAGAAGAAAAAAGAGCTTGCAAACGAGGCGCGTGCGCTTCTTTCA
>JAFQGO010000048.1:0-6332 GCA_017398225.1 Oscillospiraceae bacterium
CGGAGAAAATAGCAGAGGGCGAAAGCGAGAGCTTAACTGCGCGCGTCGCAATGTCCGACGGAACATACCGCCATTTCGGACTTACCGATGAAGGTGAGGAGGATGATGAAAACCGCGTGGTTGAAATCACCTCGGATGAACCCGGAATAATTGAGGTTTCCGACGTATCATATATGAACTCCGACGGCTCCGATGAAATAAGATTTAAGGCAACTGCAACCGGTGTGGGGCAGACCAATATAAGAATTAAGGTGAAAGTCAACAATGAGGAATACACGGAGGTTATTCCGGTTTCCGGAATGGAATATCCTGTTCTTGACCGCGTTGACGTTTCATTTGACAGAAGCACGGTTCCCGCTACGAGAAAGGCAAAAGCAGCTCTCAACCTCACAAGAACCGGGGACGGAAAACCGTATACGGACGATTATTCCGTAAAATATGAAAGCTCGGATAAAAACATCGCAGAGGTTGATGAAGAGACCGGGGAGATTACGGGTGTAAATCCGGGAAAAGCAATGATTTATGCTCATGTAACAGACTGGGATAACAATACCGTTACGGGAAGCGCAGAGATTACAATCAGTGCAAAGCCTATTCTCAGCGGAATAAATGCCTCTGTTGACACACAGCTTGTTACAGGACAGAGCAAGAAGATAACCGTAACTGCACGAATGAACGACGGCGAGGGTGGGGATATATCAAATTATGCGCTCACCTTTGCAAGCACCGACGACGCGGTTGTATCAGTTTCTGAAGATGGCACGGTTACCGCAATCGGTGAAGGGGAGGCGGCAGTTTCCGTCACCGCAAAAAATGAGCAGGGGAAGAATTGTTCACACGTAATCAGAATTGCAGTAAGCGATTATCAGTGGGATTTTGAAGTGGATTTCTCAAAAACACAGACAGATGAATCCAACCGCGGAGTTCTGCACGGAACACCGGGATATACGATAATAGAGAGGGAAGAAACAACCAACTATTATAGAATTTTTAACTTCCCGGACACAAAGCAAAATGTGCTTCAGATTTTCACACAGGCAAAAGATAAACGTATGTGGCCGCAGACCTCAGATCCCAAGGGTGCATCCTTTGCATTCAATGTTGATGTGTCCGATGCAAACTATTACTCTCTTGAGCTTTTCGGCGGTCTGTGGGAAGGCTCGCCTACATACTCCATTTTTGTTGATGAAAATTATGTGGGTGACCACAGCTTCCACGAAGTGGGTGCTGTTCAGAAAACTGATGTCGGCAAAAAACTGAACACCGTATATCTCTCGGAGGGAACGCATTCGGTGCGTTTCCGCCTGAGAGAGCAGCGCAAAGACCTGCCGTATATGTATGTAAGAAAGCTTGTGTTCAATCCAGAGGATAACGTGGATTTTGATAAAATTGAAGCATACTTGCCGCGAGAGCTTACCGTAGGCGAAAGCGTAACCGGCGCGGCTTCTGTTCTGATGAGCGATGGCAGTGTTCGTCACTTCGGACCGGATTTTGAAGGAAATACAACAGACGTCAATAACAAATTCACGCTTGATGTTTCAAATGACAGTGTTTCGGTTTCGGGATTTAAGTATCAGCTCGGAAACAGCGCGGAGCGGGAATTTACGCTTACCGCAGTGAAAGCGGGAACCGTGAAAGCTACATTTACCGCAACGATTGACGGAGTTGACTATCCGCTGACCTTCGATATTGAGGTAAAGGATGATCCGCTTGTCGGCACAGGCGTGAAAACCGAGGCAGAAGAGCTTCTTGCCGGTGATGCAACGCGTATTTTTGCAACACCAACGCTTAAATCAGGGAGAATTCTTGATTCCTCTGTTGCTGCATCAACCTTTAAATCACTTGATACGGATATAGCAACGATAGAAGGAGATGTTCTTACAACGCACAAAGCCGGTACGGCAAGGATAAAGACGGTAACGAGCTTTAACGGCAACACGATAGACGCAATAACGGAAATTACTGTTCAGGAAGAGGGACTTGCATCTGTCAAAGTCACTGCCGGCGGCAGTAAGTATATACGCCTTACCGATAACGGAGATACCGTTCCGGTATACGTTACGGCATACGACAATCTCGGCAGAGAGCTTGATGCGGAGAACTGCGAAATTTCTGCCGTTGCGCTCACTCCGGAGAATGCTGTGCTCGATGATAAAAATAACATCATTCCGCTTAAAGAGGGCGAAGCAAAATTCAGCGTAACCGTAAAGGTTAACGGAAGAATCCGCTCGCAGGAGGTCACTCTTACCGTAGTTTACGGAAAAGCAAAATCTACTTACTACACGCCGGAAAAGATTGCGGCGGTGCGTGAAAACTATAAGAAATATTCATGGGTGAAATCAGAGGGCGATGCCTATATAAAAAACGCGGATGCGTTTGTGGATAAGCTTGATTATATCTACAGCCTCATTCCGTCAGAAGGGTTGCCGCGTGCAATATGTATAGGCAATTCAAACGACCCGCTGGCATATACCTGCCGCTTTTGCGGTACGAACGTAATGGAAAAGCACGGTCAGTTTTCGTGGAAGCACGATGCGCTCAACCGTCCGTGGAAGGTTCAGTGTCCGGATTGCAAGCGTCTTTTCCCGAGTAATGATTTCGGCAGCTTCTATAAGCTCGGACTTAACGAGTACGGAGAATTTGACCGTCAGCGCGCACTCGATAAGCACGCAGAAATGTTCGGCGATAAATCGGCACCGGTCGGCTCTGATGCGTGGTACGGCTACGGTGTAAAGGGCGGATACCTTTATAATGAGCTGTATGAAACTGTTGATTTGTCGGGAGTAAAAACGCTCAACGGCGGCGAGGGACTGCGCGAGGGTGAGTCAAACGCAACATGGGGCGTTGATGATGGCTGGGGATATGTACCGAAGGATAAAAACGGGAAGCCGTATGAGACCGACGGAAATATCGAACGCCATACATATATTGCAGAGTATATCCACCTCGGACTGTGGAGACGTCAGGATAGCTCCGATACAAACGGAGGACTTATCCAACGAGCCATAGGACAATGCGCACGCGCATATCTCTATACCGGAGATGTAAAGTACGGTAAGGTGGCTGCCGTTTTGCTTGACAGAATGGCAGACTTTTATCCCGATTATGATATTTCTCTGTGGTCTGATTTCGCTGTAAACACCGATGGCGGACTTAACATAGGAAAAACCATGGGATGTATCTGGGAGTGTGAAGAGGTTGTCAAACGCGCTGAAGTATACGATATAGTTTTTGAGGCGTACAGCGATCCGTCTGTTGTTGAGTACATAAGCAACAAATCAAAGGAAATAAAGATGCGTCATGCGAAGAACACAGCGGCGCAAATTCGCACAAACATTGAGGATGGATTCTTAAGAACAGCTCTTGACGGACTTGTGGACTGCTCGGTTTCAGGTAACTTCGGTCTCCCGCAGGAAGCAAACGCAATTGTTGCGGTTGTTCTTGACACAATGCCGGAGACTGCAAAGTGGCTTGACTATCTTATGGCTCCCGGCTGGGTGCGCTCGAACACAACACCGTGCCTTGGCGGCGGTGTCAGCGAGGTTCTGGTAAATACCATAGATGCTGACGGGCAGGGTGATGAAGCATCACAGTATAACATCAATTGGCATACCGCGCTTTCTGACATTCAGAATATCCTTGACAATTATGACAGATACGACAAGGTTAATCTGTATAACAATCCAAAGTTTGTTCAGATGTTTTATTCAAACATTTCGCTTATGTCGACCTATTACAGCCCGCAGATAGGTGACACGGGAACAACTCAGGGAAAAGGCCACTGGATAACAAAGAATACAGCGGTTGAAGGATGGAGAAAGCTTCGCGATCCGCTGTTTGCTCAGGTTGTGTATAAGCTTAACGGAAATACGGTTGACGGACTTCGTTATTCGTCATCTGAGAGGGATCCGGAGAGACTTGCCGATGAGATACAGGAGATTATTGATACATACGGACATCTTGATCTCAAATCGGAAATGATGACGAACTTCGGCTTCGGAATCCTCCGCGCCGGTGGTGATTATACATACGCAAACCAAGGTACAGCCAAGGATACAAGCCGAAATATCTGGATGTATTTCGGAAAGAATACCGACCACGGCCATGTCGACACTTTAAATCTCGGAATGACGGCATTCGGTCTGGATTTCATGCCGGATCTCGGCTATCCGGCGCTTACAGGAACTGACCACGAACGTTATCAGTGGACAAGAACAACGCTTTCTCACAACAGCGTGGTGGTAAATAAAAAGGAACAGACGGAAACGGGTGAAATTCGAGGTAAAATCAAGCATTTTGACGACTCGGGGCTTGTTAAGCTTATGGATGTTTCGGCGGACTATTCCTTTGAGGACACAGAACAGTATCGCAGAAGCGTTGTGATGGTAGAAGTCGATGATGAAAATGCATATACGGTTGATTTCTTCCGTATTCTCGGCGGCAAAAGCCATCTGTACAGCTTCCACGCAACGAGTAACGAAATTACAGGAACTGTCGGACTAAATCTCAAGCCGCAGGTAGACTCGGATGGAAATTACATAGGCACATATGCGGGAGAGAACGTTCCGTTCGGACCGGATGCCGCAAACACACATGTTGAGTCACAGCTTGAAAATCCGATAGGATTTACATGGCTTAAAAATGTTGACCGTGATATTGCGCCGTCTGATGTGTTCGAAGTAAAATTTGCAATTAAGGATTTTAATAAGAATATAAAAGATGCAAAAGATCTCTATCTGCATATGACGGTGCATAATGAAGGTAATGCAGACAAAGGCGCAGAAACAAACGTTGCAATTGCTGATGGTCTCCCGCCGCAGGCATCAAAGAATAAAAACGTGGATAAGCTCAAATATCTTCTTATCGAAAACACCGGTGAGAACCTTGATACGGTGTTCACTACCGTGTTTGAACCGTACCGCAATACCCGATATCTTGCATCGAGTGAAGAACTTTCGATGATGCCGGTTGGCGGTGACGAAAAAAGCGGAGATGCGCACCGTGCATTGAAGATTATGCATAAAAGCGGCAGAGTGGATTATATATTCTACTCGACCAACAACACCGTGACATACAAGTGTACCGATAACGGTAAAGATATTTTCTTCCGCGGATTTGTAGGTGTATATACGCTTAATGAAAACGGAGCAAACATATACAAATATGTCCACGACGGTGACATCATTGGTGAGTCGGCAGAGAACAAGGTTGCAGTAGAAGGTGTTGTCAAGCAGTTCACAAAAGAACTGAGTGCGGAGAATAAAATCACAATAATTCCGGATGAAGCTGTAACGGATGATGAGCTTGCCTCCCTCGCCGGAAGGTATGTATTTATTGATAACGGTGCGTCGGTACGCAGTGGTACATATGCAGTTAAAAAAGCAGAGCGAAGCGGTAATGACATTGTTCTTGATATCGGAAGAATCACTCCGATAAGAAGATACAAGGATTCAAGCGCCCCTGAAAAGGGATATGACTATCTGATTTCGGAAGGCCAGTCTGTGCGCATACCGCTTTCGTACAGCGAAAACCCCGCGCCGCAGTTTGAAGCAGTAGATGATTCGGTTTCCGTTTCTGCGGGAAGCTCGGTTTCGGTCACGGTAAAAGCAACGAGCGAGCTTTTGGAGAACATAACCTATTCCGGAGAAACCCTTCCGCGTGGTGCAAGCCTTAACAGCACAACGGGAGAGGTAACATGGAAACCTGACAGCTCACAGGTTGGCAAAAACCACTTTGCCGTAACTGCAACGGACGAGTCGGGAAGGCAGACAACCATCCACTTCTATGTGACGGTTTACGGCTCGACAACAAGCAAGCCGAGCGACAAAGAAGAAACGCCGTCTGACGGAACGACCGACACATCTGCGGGTGGCGGCGGAGGAGGCGGTGGCGGCGGTGCCGCACCGACCGATAAACCCGATGATGAAACCAAGACCGATGAAACAGATGAAGATGAAAGCCTTCTCCTTGAGGAGAAGGTGCCGAGCGCAGGCGAGGCGGATGAGGTGGGAACACCGCAATTCACCGACCTCACCAACCACGCGTGGGCAACCGATGCAATAAACGCACTTTCTGCAGACGGAATAATCCGCGGAACATCGGAAACAACATTCTCGCCCGCAGCGAACATCACCCGCGCAGACTTTGCCTTGCTCCTTGTGCGCGCGTTCAACTTGAGCAGCGATAACGCGGAGAACTTTGCAGATGTATCTGCATCGGATTATTTCGCATCCGAGCTTGCGATAGCGCGAAATACCGGTATTGTCGGCGGAATAGGTGAGAATAAATACGCACCCCGCAACAACATCACCCGTCAGGATATGATGGTAATC
>JAFQGO010000049.1:0-2610 GCA_017398225.1 Oscillospiraceae bacterium
AGCGCCGTGCGGCGGTAGAAGAAAATATCAAAAAGTATGAGTGGGCACGCGATGAGCTTGAGCTCTATAAAAGATATTGCGAGACTTATCTGAATGGATTTGACGCGTTGTATAATGCAATAATCGGCGAAGGTGTTCCGCGCTCGAATCAGGTCGGTGAATTTACCGATATCACTGATTATGCATTCTGCCGCTACTGCGGTGAGGATATCGACGGAAAATATACAGTGTCGATGTATTCACGTCAGTGGAAGGTGCAATGTCCGGAATGTAAGCGCCTTTTCCCATCGAACGATTTTGAAAAGTTCCTTGCGCTCGGCATTGAGGAGGATGGAACCTTTAACCGCGAAAAGGCTCTTGTTGCAAACGGAAAGCTTTGCGGAACAATAGCGGAGGACGGCACGGTTATTGATGAAGAAAATCCTTATGGCTACGGTGTTTCAAAGGGATATCTCTATAACGAAACCTATTCAGAGCTTCGCACGGAAGGAAATGCACTTTACAACAAAGATCCGCGAACGGGAGAAAAAGCAGACGGCAACGTCTGGGGTGTGGATGACGGTATGGGTTATCGTCCGGACGGGATGTATAAAAACTCAAAGGTATCCTCGCGTCATACATATGCTGCATATTATCTCCACACAGCGCTCATAGAGGTTCACCGTGCGATAAAATGGCTTTCCACGGTATATGCGTACACCGGCGATGAAGCTTATGGAGTGAAGGGTGCAATCCTTCTTGACCGCCTTGCGGATGTTTATCCCACATTCCATTTCAAGCAATATTACAATGATGATTACAAATTTTTCGTTTCGCACGGGAATACCGGCTTCGGGAAAATCTTCGGATGTATAAATGACTGTGAATATACCTTCACCTGTCTGCGCGCGGCAGATGCGCTGTATCCACTGCTTGAAAGCGAGAACGAAGCGCTTATATCGGTGCTTTCGTCGAAAGCAAATGAATATGGATACATAAACCGGAACGAAGACGGAAGTATAAATGAGAAGAAGAGCGGCTCGGAAATATGGCACAGCTGGGAAAATAAGCTTGTACGTGAAGCGTACCGGGCTGTAAACGAAGCCGATCTTGAAGGAAACTACGGTCAGGTGCAAAAGGTTGTTGCAACTGCTGCACTTGTGCTTGACAGCGAGCCGGAAAGCAAGCAGATGGTAGACTGGATTTTCCGTTACGGCGAAACTAAGTATAGCGGAGACAAGGCAAGCCAGACCGGAGGGCTTTTGAGTTCAAAGCTGATTGATGATGTTGACCGCGACGGAATGGGTGATGAAGCCGCTCCCGGATATAATATCGGCTGGCTTACAGACCTTTACGATACAGCAGAGGTGCTTGAGCTTTACGGAAATCCGGAATATAACCTTTTTGCTAATGCAAAATTTGCAAAGATGTTTACGGCGGGAATCCCCGTTGCACTTGTTGATACTCACACAGCACAGATTGGTGATACACAAGCGACGGCAAATATCGGGTTTTCCACGGATATGCAGATTATGGTAAACGGCTTTAAGCAGCTTAGGAATACACGTCTCGGAAAAGAACTTGCAGAATATATATACAGGACAAACGGATATTCCGTTAAAGGGCTGCATTATGATATATACACCTTTGATTCCACAAGCGTGCAAAGGGATATTGCCGATATGATTGATGACGATGTTGCGGCAAAAAGTGAAATGATGCCGGGCTACGGATTTGCAGTTCTTCGTGATGGCGGGGCATATGGCGATATCGGAACTTCGACATATACAAATAATATGCGCGATTTCTGGATTTATTTCGGCAGGAACGAGGGACACGGACATTGGGATACATTAAATCTCGGTATTGAAGCATACGGATTGAATTTCTCTCCGGATAACGGAACGCCTGAGAAAAAGTCAAACAATCGTCCGAGATATCAGTGGACGGAAGCAACTCTTGCTCATAACACTGTTAATGTGAACGCTTTGCGTCAGCTGCCGAGCGGATATCACGGAACTCCGCTTCATTTTGACGATTCCGGTGATGTGAAGCTTATGGATGTTGATGCATCACAGGTCTATTCGGAAGCTTCGGTTTACCGCAGAACGCTTGTTATGATAAATGCAGGACCGGATACATCCTATGCAGTGGATTTTTTTCGTGTAAAGGGCGGAAATGAGCAAATATACAGTTTTCATGCACAATCAGATAGTGCTGAGTTTGATGAAATTGACATAAGTAAAGTTGTTTCGCAGACAGATGAGCAGACCGGCGAATACATCGGCTCTTATGAAGGTCGCGATGTTCCGTGGGATGTACGAATGGATCAGACGGAAAAGACAACACAGTTTGAAAATATCGGAAAATCCATGCTCGGTGAAGTGCGCCGTGCAGGTGAGGATGCGCTTTCCGGAGACACCTTTGCTGTTGATTTCAGGATAAGCGATTTCAATAAGGTATTAAAGAGCGGAAGTAAAGGGCTTCGTATGCGCCTTACAATGCTTAATGATGATAATGATAATGTTGTTACGGAGCTTGCGCTTGCAAAGGGCAAGAATACAGGGAATGCATCGAACGGAAAAATTCCGGATTTTGAATACGCACTGGTGAAGCGCGAAGGAGAAAATC
>JAFQGO010000050.1:0-7402 GCA_017398225.1 Oscillospiraceae bacterium
ATAAATCAGGACGGAGATGAATATACCGGGGAGAATATAGACGCACTTCTGCTTGCCCGCCATACAGCGAGGAAGATAAGAAACAGCGGAGGAAGGCTCAAAGGTCCGCCGAAACGCACATCTGAGCAAAATCTCCGCTTTGAAAGAAAGCTTACGGAAATAATAAAAGGATGAATAAATACCCGGACGGTAAAAAAGCCTGATTGACTTTTTTGCCGTCCGTTGTTTATAAATGTTATATCATTGTGGGACTGCCGGGAAATTCTCCGAGCCGTACAAGAGAAACCGCGCCGCTGTCGTTTACTATTATATGGTCATCAAGATGAATTCCGGCATAATGCAATACATTGTATATAATTTTAGTTGTATGGATATCGTCGGATGATGGTATAAGATCGCTGTTCGGATGATTGTGTGCAATAACAACGCGCTCTGCACCGCTGTTCATCACAAAATCGAGAAGCTTTCTCATATTTACATCAATGGAACGAATGCCGCCCTCAAACAACGTTTTGCAGGCTATCAGCCGGAATTTCGAATCAAGACACATAGCTGCAAAAACTTCATCTGTATATCCGGTAAGCTTGTCCTCCAGGTATGCCATAATTGTGTCGGCATCAGTGAAAATCTTACTGTCATTCCATTTGCTGAGCTTATACTTTCTGTAAAAAGATGGGACTGTTTTCAGAAAGGTTGCTGAAGCTTCACCGATTCCGTCAATCTTAAGAAGCTCGCTCTTTGGTGCATCTATAATCTTGGCAAAGCTCCCGAATGTTTCGATAAGCGCCCGCGAGACCTTGCCGGCATCGCGGCGTGGCACAACATTGTGGATAATTCTTTCAACAACATAAATTTCGGGTATTGTGTCAATGTTTTCTTCTTCAAAGCGATCGCGAATTCTTCCGCGGTGTCCGTCTGCCAAATTCAAGCACCCTTTCGGAAAAGTTATTTTTTAATAATCCCGGCTGTAACAGCCGGCATAAGGATCAGAAATGCAAGCTGGGGGAGAAGATATCTTATGCTTTCAGCGTTGATTTCAACAAGCCCTCCGGCGAGAATGGGAGATAAAAGCTCCGTAAGAATAAAGAATATTCCGAAGAAACACGTGAAAACAGCAACGTGTTTCTTGTTTTTGCCGAGGATATGTGCCGCAACCGAGTAACAGAACATAAGAATGGACAGATATGAAAATATCATAGGAGCGTAGTTTGCGATTACCGGATCCGAGATTTTATCACGGAAAGCGAGAATAAGCATAAAGCACGCCCAAAAAGACGGTACGGCAGAAAATACGCAGTAGGTAACGTCATCACGCTCCGCAAAAGAATATTTAGCAAGAACAAGGAATGCGACTGCGCAATAAACTGAAATGAGACCAAGGATAAGTGTGGGGACGCTGAATTCATCAAGCAGCGAATAGAGCGTCATTGCGGCATAAACAAGAATAAAAGCCGATGCCGTAACCGTGGAGAGAAAAAGGATTTTTCCGAGCTTTTCTGATTTTATTTCAAAACCGTTTTTTAAGAGAAACGCGGCAAGAATTGCAATGAGCGCTGCAATGACGCACACTGCAACAAGGCCGTATGTCGAGGGCTCTCCGCTGCGCAGAATGCCGGTTTCAAGATCATACGCATGCTTAATCTGAGATGCGCGGAGAAATGCGCCGCATATCCCGGTGACAACGGGGAGCGCGAACAAAGATGGAAACAGCTTGTTTTTCATCAGATATCACCCTTATCTGTTATTTAATGCGGTATATTCGGTATTTCGGGATACACACTTGTATGCCGGACGCATAATTCTTCCGCCGGTAAGCGCCTCTTCTATTCGGTGAGCGCAGAGACCGGCAACGCGGGAAATGGCGAAAATAGGAGTAAAGAGGTCCTGCGGTATGCCGAGCATTTCATAAATCAAGCCTGAATACATATCGACGTTTGCACAAAGCGGCTTGTCGTTGTTTTTAACAGTGCGGAAGACCTCCGGGGTAAGGCGCTCAACAGATTCAATAAGCTCGAATCTGTCAAGATAGCCCTGCTTCTCGCAAAGTGATTTTGCGTGCTTCTTGAGGATAACGGCACGCGGATCGGATTTTGTGTAAATAGCGTGACCCATACCGTAGATTTTTCCGCTCCTGTCTCCGACCTCGCGACGGATGATTTTTGAGAGATACTCAGAAACCTCATCATCACTCTTCCAGTTTTTTACGTTTGCTTCGATATCCTTCATCATATCTACAACCTGCTTGTTCGCGCCGCCGTGGAGAGGACCTTTAAGGGAGCAGATTGCAGATGCGATTGCCGAATATGTGTCCGTTCCCGAAGAGGAAAGGACGCGGCAGGTAAATGCGGAGTTGTTACCGCCGCCGTGCTCTGCGTGGAGAATGAGGCACTTATCAAGAAGCTTTGCCTCTTCGTCGGAATACTTGCGGTCGGAGCGGATGCAGTAAAGCAGAATCTCTGCCGCAGAGAGATTATCCGGCGGAACATGGAGATAAATACTTTTATTTTCGTAGTAGTGGCGCTTTACCTGATATGCCTGAGCGGCGATTATAGGGAGACGTGCCACAAGGTCAAACGACTGGCGCATCATATTCTCAAGTGATGTATCATCGGCGTTTTCGTCAAAGGAATACAGCGCAAGAACCGAGCGCGCAAGCTTGTTCATAACGTTTGCGCTTGGCGCTTTGATAATCATATCCTCCGTAAAGTTGTGAGGAAGGGTTCTGTGATGTGCAAGAATATCGTTGAATTCAGCAAGCTCATCCTTTGACGGAAGCTTGCCGAGCATAAGAAGATATGCAACCTCTTCAAAACCGAAGCGGTTATCCTCCGTTATTCCGTTCACAATATCTTCAATGCTTATGCCGCGGTAGGTGAGAACACCGTCCATCGGCATTTTTTCATTATCTATAACCGTATATCCGCGGACGTTACCGATAGATGTGACGCCTGCGAGAACACCTGTACCGTCTTGGTTTCTGAGACCGCGCTTTACATGCGGATTTTTCACAAGCTCGGGACTGACGAGGTTATTATTTCGGACCGTATCGCATACTCTTTTAATAAAGCCTTCGCTGTCACGGACTTTTATTTCGGACATGTCTGTGCCTCCTGAATTGATATATAATATATTATTTTATAATATTTAGGGGGAATAGTCAATGGTTTATTTGTTATTAAAGGATTAAGGATGTGTAGATTATGAGACGTTTTTTGCTGCTTTGTGTTTGTCTTTGGGTGTTTTTATTTGTTGCTCCGCTCATAACCGTGGGGAGAAACGCGGCAAATGATGTGCCGACGCTTCCTGTACCTACCGCAGAGGAGACGGAGAAAAAAGAGCTTTCCGATTCCGGTGTTACCGTGACGCTTTCAAGAAACGGCAGCGTTGAGAAGCTTCCGCTTGATGAGTACCTCGCCGGAGTGGTTGCCGCTGAGATGCCGGCACTGTTTCCGGAAGAAGCGCTCAAGGCGCAGGCGGTTGCGGCAAGGACATACACAATGAAAAAAATTGCGGCAGCTCCTGCGGCGGAGCATAACGGTGCGGCGGTGTGCGCAAATCCTTCTCACTGCAAGGCATATGCGCCGCTTTCTGAGACTGCGGCGGGATGGAGCGGTGATGCGGAAAAATACACGGAAAAAATCCTCCGTGCAGTTGCGGAAACGGACGGGGAAATACTTTTGTATGACGGAGAGCCGATAACGGCGGTGTTTCATTCCACGTCATCCGGAAAGACTGAAAATGCCGTTGATGTCTGGGGTGGGAATGTTCCGTATCTTGTCAGTGTTGAAAGCCCGGGGGATAAAGAATCTCCGCGCTACGAAGAGGAAAAGGTGCTTTTGCCGGATGAATTTAAAAAGAAATTTTCGGAAAAATATCCGGATGCTGTATATGATGAAAACCCCGAAAACTGGATAAGCAAGATATCCCGCTCCTCTGCCGGAGGCGTTAAGTCGCTGTCTGTTGCGGGCGTTGCGGTAAAGGGGAGCGATTTTCGCTCGGTGTTCGGATTGAATTCCACAAATTTCACGGTATCATATGCAGACGGTGAGCTAAAAATAAAAACGCGCGGCTACGGACACGGCGTTGGAATGAGCCAATACGGCGCGCGGGCAATGGCGCTTGAAGGAAAGAAATACGACGAGATACTCAAAAGCTATTACAGCGGGGTTATCTTAGGAAAAATTCAGGAAAAAGCCTCTTCATAAATGAAGAAAAGTGTGCTATACTTATTATTGAAATGGGACATCAGAAAGGAAGTGCGCTCTTGGATATACTTTCAATAATAAATAAGCTGTCAGCGCATCCGTCGCCCTCGGGTTTTGAGCACTCGGCGTCAAAGTGCGCCGAGGCAATGATGGCACGCTTTTTTGACAAAACCGAAACGGATAGATCCGGCAATGTTTACGGTATAAGAAAATGCAGAAAAAAGAATGCAAAATGCCTGCTTCTTGATGCGCATATTGATGAGATAGGTCTTATCGTGACGGGAGAAGAAAACGGATTTTTGCGGTTTGACACTCTCGGCGGAGTGGATCCCCGCATACTTCCGGCGTGCGAGGTGACCGTTCTTACGGATCCGCCGAAAAGCGGCGTTATAACGGTATGCCCGCCGCATCTTCTCACGCGTGAGGAGATGGATAGCGCGCTTGATATTTCGGATTTGTTCATTGATATCGGTGCGGAGAAAGAGAGCGGAGTTGCGGTCGGAACACCTGTTGTGTTTAATTCAGAGCCTGTGCGGCTTCGTGACGGATATATATCCGCACGCGCTCTTGATGATCGTGCAAGCCTTGCCGCAATTCTTCTTGCCGTGGATATGCTGAAGGGCAAAAAGCTCGGATTTGATATTGTCACGGTTGCAAGTGTTCAGGAAGAGCTTGGCTGCCGCGGTGCAACTGTTGCGGGGTATAAAGTAAATCCTGACTGGGCGATAGCGGTAGACGTTACGCATGCCACAACTCCCGGTGCGGACAAGTCCTCAACGTTCGATGCGGGAAGCGGCGCGGCGATAGGCGTGGGTCCGAATATGACGAAGAAAATGTCAGACGCGCTTATCTCTGTTGCAAAGGATAAAAAAATTCCGCATACCGTTGAGGTCTGCTCCGGCCATTCCGGAACAAACGCGTGGACACTGCAGACGGTGCGAGAGGGAATTGCAACGGGGCTTATCTCAATCCCGCTCAAATATATGCACACCCCTGTTGAGACGATTAAGAAAAATGACATTGAGGCTACGGCGAAGCTCATATATGAGTTTGTGCTTTATCTTTCTGCAGGAGGTGCGAAGCTGTGATTGAGACATTGAAGAAGCTGTGCACAATACCCGGTGCTTCCGGCGACGAGGAAAAGGTGCGTGAATTTGTGCGCGAGTGTGTCGCAGAGTGTGCCGACGAAATCCGCGAGGATTCAATCGGAAACCTGTTTGTTCTGAAAAAAGGACAAAAGAGACGCAAAAAGCCTTTTATGGTGTGTGCGCATATGGATGAGGTGGGCATTATAATAAAGGAGATCACCTCGGACGGATATCTCAAATTTGACTTTGTGGGCGGAGTTGACCGCCGCGTGGTTATCGGCAAGCGTGTTTTTGTGGGTGAAAAAGGTATTCCGGGCGTTATAGGAATGCGTGCGGTTCACCTTACCACTCGCGAAGAGAGAAAAAAGGCGCCGAAGCTCTCGGAGCTTTGCATTGATATCGGATGCGAGAAAAAGGCAAAGGCAGAGCGGGTAGTACGCCCCGGGGATTATGGCGTGTTTGACAGCGATGTCAAAATGCTCGGCGAGCATAAAATCAAAGCGCGTGCGCTTGATGACCGCTTTGGCTGTGCGGTTATGATTCAGCTTATAAAGGAAGAGCTTCTGTACGATACGTGGTTTGTATTCACCGTTCAGGAAGAGGTAGGCTGCCGCGGTGCAACCGTTGCTGCGTATTCGCTGTCTCCGGCATTCGCACTTGTTCTTGAGGGGACAACTGCTGCGGATATTCCGTCCTCGGAAGGCGCGCTGCGCGTATGCGCACCGGGAGAGGGTGCTGTAATAGGCTGTATGGACGGCGGAACAATTTATGACAAAAAGATGTTTTCGCTTCTGCGCGGCATAGCAGAAGAAAAGGGGATAAAGTGGCAGATGAAATCCCGCGTTGCGGGAGGAACGGATGCAAGCCGTATCCATGTATCGCGCGGAGGAGTGAGAACAACATCGCTTTCTCTTGCAACAAGGTATATCCATTCGCCGTCAAGCGTTGCGGATGTGCGAGATATGGAAGCGGTGCTTAAGCTTTCGCGTGAGCTTATAAACTGTGAGGAGGAAATGCTTAATGCTTAGTATAACGGATATTCTGAAAAAGATGTACACGGTCAAATCACCCTCAGGCTTTGAAGGGGAAATGGCACGTGTTATTGCAGAAATGGCAGAGGAAGCCGGGCTTACACATTGCACCGATGCGCTCGGAAACCTCGTTGTGCGCCGCTCCGGTGTGGGAAAGCGTGTGCTTTTGGACGCGCATATGGACACGACCGGATTTCTTGCAACATATGTTGACGAAAAGGGATTTATACGTTTTGATGCACTCGGCGGTGTGCCTGTTCCCGAGCTTCACAATACGCCGGTAGAGTTTCTTGACGGAACGCCGGGAACGATTTCATATGAGCAGAAAACAGCGCTCAAGGACAGAAAAATGAGCTCGTTTTTCATTGATATCGGTGCAAAAGACGAAGCGCAGGCGAGAAAATATGTTCTCCCGGGCGATGCGGCGGTATTTGCAGGGGGCTTGCGCGAGCTTCCGGGCAAAAGAATTGCGGCACCGTATCTTGATAACCGTATAGGCTGTGCTGTTGCTCTTTATACGATAATGTCGCTTTCGGATTGTGACCTTGATGTGTATGCATCATTTTCCGTGCAGGAAGAGGTCGGCTGCCGCGGCGCGAAAACGGCGGCGTATGCGACGGATGTCGATTTTGCAATTGTGCTTGACGTAACAGATGCTTGCGACACGCCGGGCTTTGACGGCTACAGCGAAGTAAAAATGGGAGGCGGTGCCGCGATAAAGATAATGGACAAGGCGGCAATTGCGCATCCCGCCATAGTTTCTGCACTTATCCGGTGCGCAGAAGAAAACAAGATTTCGTATCAGCGCGATGTCATAACAGTCGGCGGTACGGATGCGGGAAGCATCCACCTTACGAGAAACGGAATTCCGACGGGTGGAATCAGCGTTCCCGTGCGTTATATGCATTCACCGAATGAGGTTGCTGACCTTGAGGATGCGGAAGCGGCGGCAAAGCTTCTTGTCCGTGCGCTTGAGAGCAACGCTATTATATTGTAAGGCTTATTTATGAACAGCGGCGGCAGCGGATTTGTCGCTTTAAAAAAGAAGGGAGATGCAAGAATGTATAATTTTGCGGTA
>JAFQGO010000051.1:0-7482 GCA_017398225.1 Oscillospiraceae bacterium
GACTTTTTCACAGCCGGTTTTTTGCGTCTTTTTATCAGCTCTTATTCAAAAAAATACTTTTTTGTGTTGTTATATGAAATATCCTGAACGATTTTGCCGAGAAGCTTTATATCACGCACGATAAGTCCGCGCTCCGCCCAATCACCAAGGAGGTTGCATACAATTCTTCTGAAATACTCATGGCGGGTATAGCTTAAAAAGCTTCGTGAATCGGTTAGCATACCGATAAATTTCGACACAAGACCAATGTTTCCGATTGCGGTAAGGTGCTTCACTATTCCGTCAATCTGGTCATTAAACCACCACGCGCATCCAAACTGCATCTTACACTCAACGCCATGACCGTTGTAGCACGCAGAAAGCGTCATAAGAGCTTCGTTGTGAGCCGGGTTGAGGCTGTAGAGAACGGTTTTAGGAAGCTTGTTCTCGGTTTCAAGCGTGTTAAGAAGATTGCGGAGCGGCTCCATAACCTTATCGTCACGGATAGAGTCATATCCCATATCCGGTCCGAGGCGGTCAAACATCGGGCTGTTGTTATCGCGCAGTGCGCCGATGTGAATTTGCATAACTATGTTGTTATCGTAATATCTGCGCGCAAGATGAAGAACGAGAGTCGTGCGGTAAACCGCAACCTCTTCGGGAGTAAGTTTTTCCCCGCGCAATGCACGGAGAAGCGTTTCGTTTGCCGCAACTGCATCCTCTTCCCCGTATTCAACCGTATCAAGTGCGTGGTCCGTGATGCGGCAACCGTGAGCGATGAAGAAATCAAGACGTTTATCAAGCGCTTCGCATAAATCATTAAAACACTTTATTTCTATTCCTGCAACCTTTGAAAGCTCTGCTATATATCCGCAGAACTCGTGGCGGGTGATGTTCACCGCCTTATCCGGACGGAAGCTTGGAAGAACAGTTACGTCAAAGCTCTCGTCCGCGGCAAGCTGTTCGTGAAATTCAAGGCTGTCTATCGGATCATCCGTGGTGCAGATTATCTCAACATTTGAGTGCTTTATGATTCCGCGCACACCAAAGTCCTCGCGCGCAAGCACTGCGTTGCACTTATTCCAGATACGCTCTGCGCTCTCGGGGCAGAGCGGCTCGTTTACGCCGAAAAAGCGGTTAAGCTCAAGCTGAGTCCAGTGATACAGCGGATTTCCTATGCAATAGGGCAAAACCTCTGCCCACTTCATAAACTTTTCCTTGGGTGATGCGTCCCCCGTGACATACTTTTCCGGAATGCCGTATGTACGCATCGCACGCCACTTGTAATGGTCGCGGTCAAGCCACACATCGGTAATTGTTTTATAATGCTTATCCTCTGCTATCTGATGCGGATAGATATGGCAATGATAATCTATAACCGGCATCTTTTTCGCATATTTGTGATAAAGAATTCTCGCCGTTTTATTTTCCAACAAGAAATTCTCGTTCATAAACTTTTTCATAATGAGCCTGCGCCCCCTTGACAAATCTATAACATTATTATATTATCATTATATATGTCAAGACAAGCAACAATCCAATAAAAATACAACATTTCGATACACTTCACGGAGATGAGCATATGCAAATATACGTTATTGAAAAACTGAACGGCGATTTCCGCATTGACTTTTACAGCGGAACGGGTTTTGAGCAGGATCGGAGAACTCTTCACTCTCACCCGTATCATGAGTTTTCTCTGATAAGCGACGGTGACGTCACCTATACATCGAATAAGTGCGTTGACCGCGTTGACAACGAGCACTGCTTTATCTTCTCAGCGGCATACCAGCTCCACAATCCTTACATAAATCAGGAGAAAAAATACGAAAGATACCAGATTATGTTTAACCCTGACTTCGTATCGTCCTTTCTGCCTGAATACAGCAGCATTTTTTCGCACTTTATGTCGCGCTCTGCGATATACCGCGTTCCCGACAAGACATACAGGCGTATGCTCACCATTATGGAAACCCTTTACGACAGATTTGAAAACGCCCCCGCCTCGCGCACAGGCTCACTTGAATCACGGCTTCTGGTGTCGGAGCTTATGCTCCTTGCAAACGATGTTGCCCGCAAAAACTTGGAAAGCGATATTCCCGCAACAGCAACATATATCGACGAAACGGTCAGCTATATCCGCGAGCATTACGCTGAGGATATAAAGCTCGATTTTCTTGCCTCAAAGTTTTTTGTCAGCTACGCGAAGTTCACGCGCGATTTCAAGCAGGCAGTGGGCATGACGGTAAACACCTTTATCACCCTCACGCGCGTTGAGGCCGCAAAGCCGCTTCTCGCGCAAGGTTATTCCGTTTCAAGCGTCGCAGCTCTTGTGGGATATCCCGGCACAAGCTATTTTATAAAAATCTTCAAACGCTGCACGGGAATGACCCCGCTTAAATTCCAGCAGGGAATATCATACGGATATTAAAAAGGTGCATTCACGCATCAGCTCTCTCCAAAGAGTGATGCATGAATGCACCTGAATATTTTTATTTCTTACTGATTACTTTTTATAGTGTACGTGCAGAAGCTCATGCGCACGGTCACCGATGACGTTTTCGTACAGCTCCGAAACAAGAGGGTTTTCTTCTGAGCGCCGGACACTGAGCAATCTGTCTGCTTCGTAAAGTCCCTTCGCTCTTTCCTTGCGTTCTTCGTGCATAACATAAGGCTGACCTGCGCCGCTTATGCAGCCTCCGGGGCAAGCCATAACCTCGATGAAGTCGAAATGCTCACCGGCTTGCATACGCTTGATGATGCTTTCTGCATTTGCGAGACCGCTGACAACTGCGATACGGAGAGTTTTATCTCCATATTCAAGTTCAAATTCCTTGATGCCTTCCATTCCGCGCTGTCCTTTGTTTGCAACGGCAAGAAGCTCTGAACGGGTTTTGCCGGAAGCAACGCGACGAAGCACCGCTTCGGTAACACCGCCGGTAACGCCGAAAATAACACCGGCACCGGAGATTGTTGCGAAAGGCATGTCGACAGCTTCAGGCTCAAGTGATTCAAACATAATACCTGATTCTTTGATCATACGGATAAGTCCGTTCGTCGTGATAACTGCATCAACATCGGGGCAACCGTCTGTCTTGAATTCATCGCGGGTTGCTTCCGATTTCTTTGCCGTACAGGGCATAATTGCAACGTGGAAGGTCTCCTCCCCGTTCTTCTTTGCGCGATCCTTGAGCAGTGCCGCAAACATCTGCATCGGAGATTTGCAGGAAGATACATTGTCGAGAAGCTCGGGATGCTTGTTCTCGCAATATTTGACCCAACCGGGGCAGCAGGAGGTCATAAGCGGAAGTGTTCCGCCGTTTTCAAGGCGCTCGAGGAATTCGTTTGATTCTTCGATGACCGTGATGTCAGCGCTGAGTGATGTGTCATAAACCTCGTCGAAGCCCATAAGTCTGAGCGCAGCAACGATCTTGCCCATAACATTCTCACCGTCACGAACACCGAGCTCACGTCCCACCGCAACGCGGACTGCGGGAGCAATCTGGACGGTGGTCTTTATTTCGGGGTTATCAACCGCTTTCCAGACGGGGGAAATATGATTTTTAACGACGAGCGCCCCCGTCGGGCAGATAGCGACGCACTGACCGCAACCAACACAGGGAGATTCGGAAAGCGGCTTTCCGAAAGCTGTGCTGATGCTCATCTTGGAGCCGCGGAACGCAAAGTCGATAGCACCGACGTTCTGCAGCTCATGGCACACTCTGACGCAGTCGCCACAGAGAATGCACTTTGAAGGATCCATAGATATTGAATCTGAGGATTCGTCCTTGGGACGGGCATTTCCCGAAGTGTTCGGGAAACGGACACCGTCGATGTTATATCTCATCGCAAGGTCCTGAAGCTTGCAACGGAGGTTGTTCTTGCAGGTTGTGCAATCATTGCAGTGGTTTGCGATAATAAGCTCAAGAATATTGCGGCGATAACGGCGTAAACGCTCCGTGTTGGTGCGTATGTTCATCCCCTCACGAGGGGGCGTGGAGCACGCAGCATCAAGACCGCCGCGTTCATTTTCTACCATACACATACGGCACGCACCGTAAACCGAGAGGTCGGAATGATAGCAGAAGGTAGGAAGCTTTATTCCTATTTTTCGGATAAGCTCCAAAAGATTTTTTTCGCCATTTATTTCAACGGGGATACCGTCTATTGTCATATACTTTTTATCTGCCATCGTCCTAATCCTCCTTTATAGCCTTAAACGGACATGCACCGACACAGCTTCCGCAGCGTATGCACTTTGAAAGATCAATCGTAAACGGTTCTTTCACCTTACCGGAAATTGCATCGACCGGGCACTGACGCGCACACTTTGAACAGCCCTTGCAAAGCTCCGGGTCTATTGTGATTCTCTTAAGCTTCTGGCATGCTCCCGCCGGACATCTCTTCTCGTAAATATGCGCTTCATATTCACTTCTGAAGTTCTTTATTGTGCTGATAATCGGATTCGGTGCTGATTTGCCCAGACCGCAAAGTGCCGTGTTGACAATCGTATCGGCAAGGTCCTCAAGAAGCTCAATATCGCCCTCACGACCTTCCCCTGCGACGATACGCTCGAGAATTTCAAGCATTCTCTTTGTACCCTCGCGGCACGGCACGCACTTTCCACAGGATTCGTTCTGTGTGAAATTCATAAAGAAGCGTGCAACCTCAACCATACAGGTTTTATCATCCATAACGACGAGACCACCCGAGCCGATCATAGCGCCGACTTTTTTCAGCGTATCAAAATCAAGCGGGAGATCAAGATGCTCTGCAGTGAGGCAAGCGCCGCTCGGTCCGCCTATCTGGACTGCCTTGAACTGCGCACCGTCACGCATACCGCCGCCGATATCAAAGATGATTTCGCGAAGCGTCGTTCCCATAGGAACTTCGATAAGACCTGTGTTCATAATATTTCCCGTAAGTGCAAATGCCTTTGTTCCGGGGCTTTTCTCTGTACCAATACCGAGATACCAGTCGGCACCCTTTGAAATGATAAGCGGAACATTTGCAAACGTTTCAACATTGTTGAGAACAGTGGGCTTGTCAAAAAGTCCGTGCTCTGTTGTGCGCGGAGGCTTAACACGCGGGAAGCCTCGTTTGCCCTCAATTGATGCAGTAAGCGCACTGCCCTCGCCGCAAACGAATGCGCCCGCGCCGCGGCTTATATGTAATTTGAAGGAAAACTCCGTTCCTAAAATATTATCTCCGAGAATGCCAAGCTCCTCCGCCTGAGCAATAGCAGTGCGAAGGCGTTCAACCGCGAGCGGATACTCTGCGCGAACATAAATATACCCCTCACTTGCACCGGTTGCGATACCCGCAATAATCATACCCTCGATCATTCTGTGCGGGTCACCGCCCATGATGCTTCCGTCCATAAATGCACCGGGGTCACCCTCGTCACCATTACACACTACGTATTTCTGCGTAGCGTTCTGACAGCGAACCTGCTCCCACTTGCGACCTGCAGGGAAACCACCGCCTCCACGGCCACGGAGATTCGATTTTTTAATCTCATCTGTTATAGCTTCGGGAGACATATCAAACAACGCTTTTTCCAGAGCGGAGTATCCTCCGAGTGCGATATATTCGCGAATGGAATCTGCATTGATTGTGCCGCACTGGTCAAGAACGACATGCGTCTGATTCTTGTAGAACGGAACATCGCTGTGCTTTTTATATGTATTGCAACCGCACTTGTATGCAAGACGGTCAATGTGTTCGCCGCCGATGATAGTCTTTTCAATGATTTCTTCGCAATCGGAGAGCTGAACCTTTGTGTATAACCAACCCTCGGGATCTATACGAAGAAGCGGACCAATCTCACAGAAACCGTGACAACCGCTCTTTTTAAGGTCAATTGCGTCGCCGTGGGGATCTACCTCAAGGTCAACGGCAACGGAAAGACCGCGCTCGCCGAGAAGCTCCTTCAATCTGTCGTATATCTTCATGGAGCCGCCTGCAACGCAACCCGTACCTGCACAAACAATGATTCTTCTCGACTGAGCGGCATATGCCTTTGCATACTCTTCGCGAAGTGTCAGAAGTGCTTCTCTTGATTTAAGCATTTGCAAGTTCCTCCTTAAGCTTTTTGATGAGATCGGATGCCTTTTCGGGTGTCATTGCAGAATAAACATCGTCGTTCACCATAATGACGGGTGCAAGACCGCACGCACCGAGACACGAAACGGTTTCAACAGTAAAGTTGAGGTCATCTGTCGTATGCTTGCTCTCAGAAAGCCCAAGCTCCTGACGGAAACGTTCGAGTATCGGAAGAGAGTGGCGGACATGGCAAGCCGTGCCGTCGCATATTTTTATAACATATTTTCCCTTTGGCTCGAGCGAAAAGTTCTCATAAAACGTTGCGACACTGTAGATTCTTGCTTCGCTCATATCAAGCTTCTTTGCGAGATGCGGAAATACTTCTTGCGGAAGATAGCGATAATGCTCCTGAATTTCCTGCAATATGGCAATAACTGCTTGCTGCTTGCAATCGTGTGCATCGAGAATTTTGTCTACAATAGAAAAGTCAAAATTGTTACTCATAATATTGCTCCTTTTTTATTATCTCTTAACTGCCTTTTGAATGAGCGGTACTGCAATGAATGCAACAGCTCCGCCGATAAATGCCGTAAAGAACTGTGTTGTTCCGAACATGGCGGCAAGCTTTGCTGCCTGGGGTGCCGGAACAGAAACCAGCGGAAGCACAAGCTTCACAACACCAACGGTAAGCACTGCATATTTAAGTGCTGCCGCAACAATAACGGAAACCACCCAGCGCAAGGCGGAATTAAAGCTTCGGCTCATAATGAACGCATACACACCGACGAGCGTCGCATTACCGAGAGCAACAACAGGCAGTATCGGATAAATGGGTCCAATTCCGAAAAACTTCGCAAAAAACGGCGAAAGAAGCGCGATAATAAGCCCGGATTTCCAGCCGGCAAGAAGCGTCGCCGCAACAAGCACGAAGTTTACCAGGCTTCCCGTAACCATCTGCCCCAGACTTGCCGAAAGGCTCTGGAAGATAATAAGAAGCGCCAGAAACGCCGCCGTTAATGTTATAAATCTTACACCTTTGTTTTTCATATGTAATTTCTCCCATCTTCATTTTTCTGACATATTATAACACAAAATGCGGATAGTTTCAATAGTCGTATAAAAATATAAGCTTTGCGTAAAACAAAGCTACATTAACCTCTTCCCTATTCACTATTACTTATTACTTTCCAAAAATCGACAACCCTTTTAGGGAAAAGTGAAGAGTGAATAGGTAAAAAGTAAAATCGACATTCCTCTGTCGAAGAATGTCGATTTTTGGCAAGGCAGAACAATAATGATGTAGTTTAGTTTTTAATGAAATATCTCACTTTGTTCGATATGAAATAATTTACTCCGTAAATCGTGAAATAGAAAACTGAAGTTTTCTGTGAAATAAAATAAATCCTTTATCACACGCCGTAAGGCGTATTTCATATTGCGTAGCAATATTTCACGCAC
>JAFQGO010000004.1:0-3666 GCA_017398225.1 Oscillospiraceae bacterium
CCGAATGCTCAGCATTGTTTTTTGAAAGGAGATACAGACAATATTGATTCATACTAATCCCTTCGCGCTTTGAATTCTCCGAAAGAGACTTGTGAAGCGATTTTGGAATACGCAGCTTGAACTGGCCGCTATAGCTTTCACAAGACGACGGTACCGGCACAGGAATTCCGTCCTCAAGACACGCTGTTATCCAGCATTTTTTCGCATCTTCAATAAGCCGCATTCCCTCCTCCACATTTTCTGCCGAGGTTATGCAGCCGGGAAGTTCCGGGCAATGAAAAACATATCCCGTGCCCTCTTCCTCTCTGAGAATTTCAATCTTGTAATTCAGTGACATATAGAAGCTTAAATCCTTCACTTATATTTCCTCCTCGTTCAGATATTGTTTTACGGCATCTCTGACCAATGTGATGTAAACCTTATCTATCGGTGACTTTTTCTTCGGGATAGTTATAGGTGTGCAACCGTTTTTACGGAATGTATAATGGCTGCTTCCTCCTTTCGGCTGATGCTCCGCATATCCGATTTTAATCAGTGCCCGCGCAAGCTCATCAAACCGCAACGACCTGTCCTTTTCAAGTATACGCTCTATAAGCTTATCCCATTTACTCATATTTATCCCTCTGTTTTGGTGTCATATATGGTGTCTGTATTTATTATATGCTTAAAAGTCACCTTTGTCAAGAAAAATCAACCTTTTCCTCTGCATCACCAATGTAAAATATTGCACGTTTTTTTCGGGATTTGTGCTTGATAAGACACTCTTTTTATGATAAAATAAAGTAAAGTAAACTCGGTAAATTATCCGCAAGGAGGTGTCAGTTATGTCGGAAAATATGATTATACCCGCGCTTCACACCGGGACTCATCCATCGTTGAAGAGTTCATCGTTTTCCTTTCGCATAGAGCCGTTTTCGGTTCGCGTTAATGAGCTTTCACGCATCGGCGAATCCCACTGGCATGACTATACCCAGCTGTGGTATACGGTTTCCGGCTCGTATGACCAGGTAATAAACGGTGAGCGGGTACATATGACCCCCGGCAGCCTTGCGCTGATTTTCCCGTTTACCACGCATTCCATAGACACTTCCGCAACCACACCCGAGGAAACCCGCATTATCTGTATTTCCATATATGAAGACCTTTTCAGCAAAAACATTATGCCGTTCCGCCCGCTTTCTTACGTATCTTCCGTTTTTGACAAGCTCCTGCTCACGCCGCTTATCAATCTTTCCGGCAAGGCGAGAGAGCGCATGACAGAGCTTTTCGAAGACTGCTATGCAGAGTATGAGCGGCATTATGATATGCAGGAGAGAAAAATTTTCAACATCATTTCCAACATTTTTGAGCTTCTTGCAATCAGCAGCAATTCAAAAATATCCGATGCAAAGCTTTTGCGTGCCCATGAACAATCTATTGTCATATCCGAGGCAGCCCGGTTTATCGGAGAAAATGCAAAAGAGGCCATCCCGCTTGATGAAATCGCAAAGCTTACCTTTATGTCCAAGCGCTCATTTAATGACAAGTTTAAAAGCTGCACAGGACAAACCTTTTATGATTTCTATATGCGTTCGCGAATGGTACACGTTATAAAGCTTCTCAGGTTTTCAAATAAATCTCTTTCCGAGATTGCGGACGAATGCGGCTTTTATGACAGCGTTCACTTAAGCCACACTATAAAAAATATGTATGGCTTGTCCCCCGCAGAGCTGCGCGAGCAAATGCTTTTGAGAAGCGTTACATATGGAGAACTGCTTCACGCAAAGCGTATGGAGCGTATCGGATGGATGAATATAAGCGATGAAAAGATCGACCTTTTCTATCGCGGTTCAATAGGCGAAAAGGTATTTTAAAGCGCAGAAGAGCTTACTTTCTGCGCTTTTTTACATTGCAAATCACGAACATATATGTTATAATGCCTTCGTATAATTTTCGGAGGTATTTTTTATGCGAAAAATTGGTATAAGATATTACGATACAGATCTGACTGAAGAGAGCTTCCGCGCGATGCGCGACGGAGGGATGACTGCCGTTGAACTGTGCCTTGTGAAAGAGCCGGACAGTCTTGATTTTAAAAAGGTACGCACTCTTGCGGATACATATGAAATTGACATCTGGACAACGCATCTGCCGTTTCAGCGTGAGTGGTGTGTTGTTCAGCAGACTAAAGAAGAACGCGATTGGGCGTTTGATTTCCAGCTCAAGATGATCGAGCGCGCAACGGACATCGGCTGCACGCGCTTTGTTTCTCACCCGAGCTTTATAATAAAAGAAGAGTGGGACCGCGAGGAATGCCTCCGGCAGACTAAGGATGCGCATTTTCGTCTTGCGGAATTTGCGGCAGCGCGCGGAGCGGAAATTGCGGTTGAAAATATGATTCCCATATGCCTTGGTCGCACTGCAGACGAGCTTATGGATATAGTGAACGTAAACCCGAAGCTTCGCGTTTGCTTCGACACTAACCATCTGCTTCTCGATACTCATGATGAGTTTCTCGATAAAGTACGCGATAAGCTTATCACCGTACATATTAATGATTATGATTTCGTTAACGAGCGCCACTGGCTCGCCGGCGAGGGCAAGATTGATTGGGTGGCTCTTTATAAGAAGTTCTGTGAAGTGGGATACGAGGGGGCGTGGATATACGAGCTATCCCCCGGCAGTATAAACGACTTCAGAAGCCGCGAGCTCACCGTGCGTGATTTTTACAACAACGCTATGGAAATATTCTCCGGAAAACAACCGTCAAGAGTATAATAACAGACATAAAACCGGCACTGCATTTTCGCAGTGCCGGTCATTTTTATACCGATATTCTTATTTGTAGTTCTGATATGCGTTGTCGTAGATTGCAAGAATCTCGTCAATCGGCTGAGCGGCAAGCTCTTCCTGGAACTTATCCCACTCGGTAAGCGGGCGCTGACCGATAATGAACTTTGTAAGGTTCTCATTTACCATTGTAGTAACAGAGGTATTCAGGTCAGAAAGCTGCTGTGACTCTGCAGATGAAAGCTGCATATAGCTTGTCGGATCAAGCTCCGGATATGTGTACTCGAGAAGGAAGTCAGTTGTTGCTGCCTGCTCCTCAGAGATTGAAGCATCGATGGATTCCGGATCTACACGGAGATAAGCACCGATTGTCTGGAAGCCGTAAAGAAGCCTTGCATTATCGCCTTCATTCGGGAGGATATACTGCTTCTTACCGTCAACAACCTCGTACGTCTCGCCTTCCTTACCCCAGCTGATAAGCTCGCATCCTTCATCGGAATAGAACCAGTTGAGATAACGCATTGCGTTTGCGATGGATGCTGCATCACCGGTGTTCGGAACACCAAAGCCCATCGGGTCGTTGTTGTACTTGTTAAGCATATTAACGCCAATGCCGTTTGTGGATTTCGGCGGCATCATTGCAGCGATTGTGTATTCCGGATTGTTTGCACGTGCGATGTTGTTGAAGAAGTCAATACGTACCTGATACTCCGGCATAATGAAGCCGCGGTCGGTAGTTACAAGCTCTTGCCATGAGGAAGCGTTGATTGTGATGAAGTCTGCCGGGATAAGCTTCTCATTTACCATCTTGTTAAGGAAGGTAACAATTTCAAGCATAATCTCGCTCTCGGTAACGCCATAGCACCATTTTTCGTTTTCGAAATCATAGTATGCACC
>JAFQGO010000052.1:0-3607 GCA_017398225.1 Oscillospiraceae bacterium
GCAAGTGCGTTGCTTGCCTCGGATGCCCATGAATGATCTTGAATGTCGGTGACACGGATCGTATCCGTGTCACCCGATGCATCGGGTGCGGTATTGTCCACCTCCTCCGCCTCGGTCTCACTCGGCACCTTCTCCTCGAGGAGAAGGCTTTCATCGTCAGCATCGGGTGTCGGTGCGCCACCGCCACCGCCTCCGCCGCCGGAGGTGCCGGAATTCCCGGTTGAAGCATTATCGGAGCTTGTCGGCTTTGACGTTGTTGAACCGTAAACCGTTACGATAAAGTGAGCTGTGCTTTCGCGTCCAAAGTCGTCAATCACCGTGATCGCAGCATGGTTTTCGCCCACCTGAGAGCTATCCGGCTTCCAAGTGAAGGTTGCCGTTTCCGCATTGAAGCTTGCGCCACGAGGGAGAATATCTGCGCGATAGGTTACACCTACATCCGGAAGCGGACTTTCTGCCACAAGCTTTGCGCTTACCGAGCTTCCCGCAGAAACCGTAAGCGAATCGGGAACGCTCGTAAACTCCGGATTGTTCTCCTCGGTATATGTGAGCGGTATTCTTGCAGACTGCCCGATTTCGATATTGAATATAAATCCGTCGTCCGGATCCATGGAATTCTGATACTGCTTAACAAGCGTGACAGATCCTATATCAAGTACGATATTTTTTCCGTCAAGATATGCATTTTCTATTTTATACGAGCCGTTTCTCGTCTTTGTTCCGCCGTTGTTTACAACGACGATTCTGCCCGGCAGGTTCATAGCTTCAAGCTCTTGCGCGGTTATCTCACGGTCAGGTCTTACAATGATTTCGTTATCAAATACAAAGTCGTCCGTAAAGCCTACAACCGCGCCCTCAATCGCGCCCGGTGCTCCCGTGCTTTCGCCGAGGAGCGTGCCGTCGTGGAGATACTTATAGGTATTCTCGCCGTTCTGCACGGTGTAAACACCGATAAATCCGCTGAAGGAGAGTGTTTTTCCCTCTTCAAGCTCCGCCTCATACACAGCCGAGGTGTTCGTTGAATAGAATACATAATCGACTCTGCCGCTTGTGTGCTCTACCCTTACCGCCTTATAAGCGTCTTTTTCGGCAAGCTTTCCGCTTACAAGCGTCATGGGGATTTCATCTATTGCCTTCACATAGCGCGTAGTGCGATACGGCTCAAGGACGGTTGTAAAGGTTGTATCAAGGTCTGTATTTTTATCCTTTGCGGTATGGTGAACAAATACATAACGGAAGAATGGGATGTTTTTATTCACAGCCTTGTTCGGCGGATATCCGTTTACCGTTGATACCTGAACATCGCGGTTTTCATCGCGGTTGCCGCCATCAAGCATTGTCATTCGCAAACGAAGCCCTGATGAATTTTTAATCGCCTTGTTAAAGTCCTTAATCTTGAAATCAATCTCAAACTTTTCGTCAGGTGATGCGTCGCGGTCAACCTTATCCACCCACGTATATCCGCGCGGGAAGACCGTTAGATACTCCGACTTCTGAGGTGAATTTGGATCCTGTCCACGGTCATTGAATATCTTTTTCTCGCCCGTGTTCGGGTCTGTGTACTCGACATTCATACCGACGTATGTACCGGAGTATTCACCGGTCACCGGGTCAATCTGCGGTGTCATATCAAGTCCTGTCATTTCGGCAATTTCATCACTTGACGCATGGAAGGAATAGAGATGGTCGTTTCCGCCGAGAACACGGAAGAAATCTACCGTATAGGATATCTCATCATCCACCTTAACCATTACAACACTGCGACGATACTCGTCTGTTATTTCGTCATACGCATCGGGAGCCGAGACGTCCATAACCTGAACAGCTCCGTTTCCGTCAAAGTGATAAGACTTTCCTCTGTCGTCTGTATCGGTTTGTTCATCTCCGTTTACAACGACAGTGTTGTGTGTAAGTGTGTTGTCTATCCACTGTCGCCTGTTCGGCTGATGCCCCGTTTCCTCAGGATAACCAAGCTCCGGAAGGAAGTTAAGCCCATAAGCCGTCATACCAAGGTTTAATGTATCCTCATGACCGTGACCGCCGTTGTAGCCAAAATACATCCAAATATTGCGGCGCGTATCCTGCGCGGTCTGCGTACTTGCGTTCGTGTAATCATCGCCGTCGCGCAGAATTGAGAAGCCAAAGCCTGTCATCATATCCGAGGGAAGCTTGAGTTCTCCGTAGGTGTTGATAACCTCCTGCACTTCAGCTTCAAGTCTCTCCGGGTCTTTGACATCTTCATCATAATGAAGCCCCTCAGCCGAATTTCCGTTCAGAAAATAAAGATACTGAGCAAATATCGGGTCGCCGAGATTTTCCCAGCCGCGCATTGCGACGATTTCGGACATCCAGAACGATGAGCCGAGGGTTGAAGATGAGTCACCTATCTCAGGTGAGTAGTACCCTGCATTAAGCGGAACGGTTGCATAGAACATACGAACAAATTTCGGATGTGTATATAAGTCTGCAACGTTGTTTTTGTCATATCCGTCAAGAACATCCATGATATCAATCAACGAGGTATGCCATGCATTATTATAGCTCGATGCCTCGTTGCCGTGACCGTCATGGTCAACAACATCTACAAGGAGTTCATCAACTCCGCCGCCAATAACGTTTCTCGATTCATGCCAGCCCGGTGCCATAAGATACTCAAGCCATTTCTGAGTTTCGGGCTGTGTGTCGAGAACAACCGCAAGCACGGCATTTGTTTTTTGCGGATAACCAAAGTTACCTGCAATGTTCGCCTTTCCTTTCACTGCCGAAGCTTCACCGGTAAGAGCCTCAAGTCCTCCGCGAAGGATACCGTCCTCACAGTTGGTTCTGATCTGCGAAGCTGTGTTTTTCGCATGGCGGAACTTTATAGTTTTTCCGCGGTTCTTTATATATTCAAGAACATACGGATCATCATAAAGCTCATACGTAATGTCATAGCCCTCTGCGAAAGACTGAACAGGTCCGTTTTCCCATATCTGATTGAGAAGCTTTCCCTGACACTTATCTGAGGAACGCCATGCCTGATAATCGTAAAGCGTCATATCGAAATCTGCATAGAAGTCTGCAATTCTGTCAAATATGATTGCACCTGCTCTGCCGTACTTTATATCGTCCGTATAGGTATACGCCTGTGCAAGGTTTCGGACGATTGTTGTCAACTGATTTATTGCAAGATATGCATAGTGCGGAATGTATGCGTGACATTCCTCAACATCGTTTGAATATATGAAGCGGTTTCCGTTTTCATCAAGCGGAATATAGCCGTAGCCGTCATCAACGCCCCACGTCTCAGCGTTCTCGCCCGGGCGGAGCCCCTTGCCCTGATATACCGCCGAAAGCTCAGGGTAGAGATCGTTGTGCAGTGCGTCCTTCTCACCGTTTGCAACAGCTTCGGCGTTTGCCGCAACTGCACGGTCGCGGTCATAATAGCCGTGCTCGTCAAGTCCGCGTTCATAGAGAAGTGCAAAGTCATTTGACGGGAAGAAGCGCTTACAGCTTCCACACTGAATCTGCCACGGATATCTTACGATATTTACCGTCCAGCCGCCGTAGTCGACCTCAATATCCTCGCCGCAGAACTTACAGTTCTTATATTCCGGGTCATTGAGGA
>JAFQGO010000053.1:0-3582 GCA_017398225.1 Oscillospiraceae bacterium
GAAGGAACTCACTTCCATTATTCTCGCTGCCGATAAAACGGAAATCGAGCTGGCAGAGAGGGCAAAGCTTACTGCAACGGCTGCTTACTCCACCGGTACAATCGGACTGTTAGAGCAGGAAAGCGTAACTTACGTATGCTCCGATGAAAGCATTGCAACGGTCGGCGAAGACGGCGTTGTTGTCCCGAAAAAGCCGGGCGAGGTTATAATAACAGCCACGGTGAAAGGAACGGAGATAAGCGCGCAGACAAAGATAAAAATAGTCGACAAAAAGTTTGTTAATGCAGACCTTACGTCTTCGAAGAAAACGCTGCTTACAGGTGAGACCGCAGCTCTCACGGCGAAGGGTTATCTTTCCGATGGAAGAGAAGTAAGTGCTCCGGAAGCGGTGATAACATATACCTCACTCACACCGGGTGTTGTTTCTGTCGATGCTGCGGGAACCGTTACAGCGCTTCGCGCAGGGAATGGCAGAGTCCGTGCTACTCTTTCTCTCGGCGGAAGTGCAATATCATGCGAGGTAACCATAACCGCGTCGAAAAAGGCTGAGCCGGAAGTGCTCACGTATGAGTTTTCCTCCACGGCGCACGCAGACTCTTCAACGGAAGACGGAGTTGTGTCTCCGCAAACGATGCTCACGACCAAAAATCTCAAGCTTTTTGATATTGAAAACACAATGCTCGGCAAGGCACAGTGGGGATTTGTAAACATAAAGAAGGAAGGCAGAGGTGAAAAAAGCCACCAATATAACAAAGATACGGAATGGTGGTATGTGTACTTCGGTGACAGCCCCGAACCGCCGCGCTTTGACGGAAAAACGAAGCCGGAGAATGCTGCTATCCTCGGCTATGAGATATATGTTCCCCATGACGGCGAATATAATATGAGCACCAAGCACTATACAGGTGATGCGGAATATCTTGATGCGACATTTCTACTCGTGGAAAAGCCGGAGGACGCGGAAAAATACTATGCGCTTAACCCCGACGGAACGGCGAAGGAGGGGGATGACGCGCTCTGGTCGGCGGAAAGTCTCTATCAGCTTGCGCTTGATAACAGCGAAGACTGCGTTATAGGGCATTTTGAAGGATACCCAAAGAATGTGGACACGCAATACAAGACAAGCTTTTTGAGTACGCGCAAGATAAAGGCGGGAAGCTATTTCCTGCTCATAATCCCTGACGGTAGGAATGAGAAGGCGGCCTTTGCTACCGTAGGTAACAACAACTTAATGCTGTGCAACGTATGTAACTTCAAGCTCACGCCCGCAAGCTATGACACCTTCTCGACCTTTGAGCTTCAGGCAGAGCAGACCGCAATTGAAATCGGCGAGCAGACGACACTTGCAATTTTAGCAGAATACACTGAAAGCGGCAAGGTTGCAAATTTATCGGGCGTTACATATAAAAGCTCGGATACGAGCATTGCTACCGTCTCGGATGACGGTACCGTCACGGCGCTGCGTGCCGGTAAGATAACCGTTACCGCAGAGCACGCCGACTACGATGAAGCTTCCGAAATCGAAATTGAGGTTCTTCCCACGCGCATCATCTCGGCAGAGGCAGAGATTTCGCCGAAAACCGTTGAAGTCGGCTCCGGTGCCACGGTCACGGCAAAGGGATATCTCACAACGGGAGAACCGGCAGATATGACAAACGGTGAGTTTTCCTACGAGGCTCTGACTCCTGAGATACTTAACGTTGACGAAAACGGCAATGTCTCAACTCACCGCGCGGGAACAGGTAAGGTTCTCGTTACGCTGACGCTTGACGGCTACAGCGCACATACGGAGGCAGAAATTACAGTAACGGACAGCACGCCGATTAAGAGTGCATCGCTTTTCGCTCCGGAAACGGTCGGATATCTCCGCGAGGCAGAGCTCACACTTACAGGTGAGATGGAAAGCGGCTATGGGGTTGACTTCTCGCAGGCGCAAATCCACTGGTTTGTAGAGAGCACCCCGCCCGGTGGTGTTTCGATAACTGAAAACAACCGTCTCTATGGTGATATATTTGAAGCGGCTGCAGAAATTTATGCGGAAATCACGCTTAACGGAAACACTGTGACAACAAACAAGGTTAATGTTTCTGTAGGTGAGAGCAGTCTTCACGACGTAATCTTAAAGTTTACCTCGCTTCCGATAACCAAAATATCAGAGGTCACACTTGGCGAATACGGCTGGGAGCTCAATACCGAGCTGTCACATAGCTCCGCATCTAATATCTCAGCTGAGCGCTTCTGCACTTATTTTAATACAAATGCAGCCGATGCTGATCTTGTTTTTGATATAGACATTCCATACGCGGGCGTATACACCCCTATAATATCCTGCACAAGTCAGGAATACGCACCTAAGCTTGCATATGTGTATGTTGACGGCATATTTGCAGGAGAATACGAGGCTTATATGAACAACTCAGCAGAAAGCTGTCGTTCGTTCTTCCTGACAAAGGGCGTGCATACTCTTACGCTCCGTCCTATAGAAAAAGGAATCGGATACAAATTTCCGCTTCAGCTGATCCGTTTCGCGGCACGGCAAGAGCTTCCGACGGTTGATAAAATACTGACAGGAAAGGATGCCTATGCCATTTCCGTCGGCGAAAGCGTAAACCTCGGAGCATATATCAACATGACGGACGGTTTTGAATACGCATGGCAGACAAAGCGCGACGGAAGCAAAGACCCGTATGCATCGGTTGCATACGCAATTGATGACAGTGCCGTTGCCGGGGTCTCAGCCGACGGAACCATAACCGCAAAGGCAGAAGGTACTGCAAAGGTTACCGTTACGGTAAGCTTAAAAGACAGCGAAACGGAAAGCGGAACGGTAAAGAAAACGACAAAAGAAATTGCGGTTACGGTTGTCCCCGAAGGCGCCGCCACCGCCGATAATACCCTTGCGTCCGTTGAAATTGAAGCACCGTTTTATGCAATGAACCCCGAAGCGGAGGGCGCTCAGCTCACTGCAGTCGGCAAAAATGCCGCGGGCGAAAAGCTTGATATGACAAGTGCCGAGATCGTGTGGTCTATTGAAGAAAACGAGGCAATGACGGTAAGCGACAGCGGATATATTACACCGCTTGATATCGGTGAGGCAAATGTTACGGCAACGGTTGCGCTCGGAAACGTAACGCTCTCCGGTCAGCACTTTTTCTCCGTCCGCGAGGGAAAGGTCGGAAGAACGTATTATCCAAATGATGCAGCGGAGATTGCAAAAGAAAACGCCTCGAAATATACTTGGGCAAAAAGCACGGTGCAAAGCGCGATTGATGCGGCGGATAGGTATGTGGGTATGGAGGATTTTTTGTGGGAGCTTGTTCCCGCAGAAGGAATTCCGCGTGCAGAAACCATAGGTTACCGCAGCGATCCGGAAGCCTATATCTGCCGCTATTGCGGAGTAAACCTTGCACAAAAATACAGTTTGTTTGCATGGATAGCGAATCCGTTCACACGTAAGTGGAAGGTTCAGTGCCCGGACTGCAAGCGACTTTTCCCGTCCAACGATTTTGAAAGCTTTTATGAGCTCGGGCGAGATGAGCACGGAGTTTTTGACGTTACACGTGCAAGAGAAAAGCACCACAA
>JAFQGO010000054.1:0-17229 GCA_017398225.1 Oscillospiraceae bacterium
ATTGTGCCCGGTCTTACAAGCTTTGTATACAGCACCGCAAACGCGGTTTCAAGCCCGACAACACCAAACGCACTGCCGGAAAGCCCCTTTGCCTTTTCCTCGGCAGAGTGCGGCGCGTGGTCGGTTGCAATCATATCAACCGTGCCATCAACAAGTCCCGCAACAAGTGCGTCACGGTCACGGGATGATCGGATTGGCGGGTTCATCTTAAAGCGCCCTTCCTCTTTTATGTCTTCATCACACATCACAAGGTAATGCGGGCCTGTCTCACACGTAACATCAAGCCCTTCTGCCTTTGCGCGCCTTATAAGCCCGACTGTCTCGGCGGTTGAAACATGGCAGACGTGGTATTTGCATCCGGTTTCGCGCACGAGGCGCAAATCGCGCTCAACCTGCTTCCATTCGCTTTCCGAGTTGATGCCGACATATCCGTGCTCGGCGGCAAATTTGCCGTCGTGGATGCATCCGCCCGGGCGAAGCTCACGATTATCCTCACAGTGGGCAACAAGTATTTTCCCAAGCTCACGGCATTTTATCATTGCCGCACGCATCATATCGTCATTCTGAACACCCTTGCCGTCATCGGAAAACGCAATTGCGAACGGTGCCATTCCGTCCATATCGGAAAGCTGCTCGCCCTTCTGCCCGACGGTGATTGAGCCGTAAGGAAAAACGTCAATGCACGCATCGCGCTCTATAAGCTTAATCTGCTCTCTGATATTCTCCACGCTGTCCGGCACGGGATTTAAGTTTGGCATCGTGCACACTGCAGTATACCCGCCGCGCGCCGCCGCCTCGCTCCCCGAGAGGATTGTTTCCTTATACGAAAAGCCCGGCTCACGAAAATGCACATGCACATCGCAGAAGCCGGGAAAAACAGCATATTTTGAAGAGAATGAAGGAAGAAACGCCTTCGCTGCCTTGATGCAGGAAGCCGCACATTCCCGTGCTATGAACTTTGAAACAGCTTTGTTCTTCAAAAAACCGAACATTAAAACTACCCCTTACATGAAAAAAATCCTGCCCGATGGGCAAGATGTACATACAAAAATATATACAGGAAGCGCCCTGCATATCTCCGATATTGCAAATCTTGCCGGCATCACGGTACCGCTCTTAAAGATTTATTTTAGAATATTATACCACTTCCCGCACTGTTTGTCAACGGTTTTGAAAGAGAAAAACGCAGAATTTGAAAGAGAAAAAACATAGAAACAGGGAAGGGATCGTGGTTTTGAGTTTCACCATTTTTTATGTTTTTTTCTCTTTTTACTGTCTGCTTTATTGACATTGATCCAATTTATTCAATAGCCAATCTGCCACATCCACAATTCTAACACCCTCATATTGATATTCGGGGTTTCTTGTGCGTGCGATTACCATTTTAGGATAGGCATCTTTAATTTTTAGCAGCGGATCTACTTCTCGCTTAAAGGTATCGGGATGGGTTATATTATCCGAAACTTGAATATAAATCTTCTCGTTTCTCTTAAGTGCCACAAAATCAATCTCTTTTTTATATAAGACACCTGCATAAACCTCATAGCCCCGTCTGAGCAATTCCATTGCAACGATATTTTCAATCACTCTGCCGTTATCTAAGTTTTTCGTGCCGAGCTTGGCATAACGGAAAGTATGATCGCTCAAATAATACTTATCATTAGAAGCAAGATACTTTTTACCTTTAATGTCATATCTGCGGAACTTATAGAAAGCAAAGGCATTACAAAGATAATTCAGATAGTTACCAACCGTCTTATGATTGATTTTATCCTTGTTTGAGGTGAGAGTATCTGTAATGCTTCTTGCGGAGGTTAAGTTAGATACATTATCCATTAAGAATTGGGATATCCTATCCATCAGCGCAGGATTTTTAATATTATACTTTTGGCGTATATCTCTTAAAATCAAGGTGTCAAAAACGGTTTCGATATAATCGTATTTATCCTCTTGCTCTTTATACAGATAAGAACCGGACATACCGCCTTCAAGCATATAGTTATCAAAAGCAGTATATTTGTCTGTCAAACCAAAGTAATGAACATACTCGACAAAAGAGAATGGGTACACTTTGATTTCAAAAGTTCTTCCGGTAAACAATGTTGCTAAGTCCGAGCTGAGCAGGAAAGCATTAGAACCCGTGATATAAATATCATACATCTCGGTTGCGTGAAGGTTGTTTATGCAAAGCTCAAAATTATCACACATTTGAATCTCGTCAATTAAAACAAAATTCTCCTTGCCCTCTGCATAATTGCTTTCAATATATTCATTAAGAGCCTTGTATTCTTTAAGGTTATCATACTTAGACAGATTAAAGTTGATATGAATAATATTAGCGTCAGCAATGTTTTTTTGCACATAGGCTTTGAAAGCCTCCAACAGCTTTGATTTACCCGAACGTCGTACACCCGTCAAAACTTTAATATCGGGAGTTCCGATAACATTGATCATTTTATCTAAGTATTGCTTTCTTTCAATCAATTTCACAGAAAATCACCTCGCAAAGTTATTATACCACGTTCGTTTCCCAAAATCAATAGATTTTCACTTTTGGGAAACAAACGGTTGTATGCATAAATGGTATAACCTTTTTGTTTTATAAGAGGAATGCCGAAACACAAAAACACACCCGTCAGTCTGTGAATATACAAACTGACGGGTGTGCTTGCGTCGCAGCAGCCGGAAGTTCCGGCAATATTAAATTATAGCGGATTTTTCGCTAAAATCCAATAGCGAAAAACTTTCTATGTATAATAGTGTTATACTGAATTGAAAGTGGTGACTATATGCCGTTATACAAACGAATACGCGATTTGCGCGAGGACAAAGATATAACACAGGCGCAGATGGGAGAAATTCTGTCATGCAGTCAGAGAGTATATAGTAATTATGAGCGCGGAGATATTGATATTCCGACGGCTACGCTTATAAAAATTGCAGATTTTCATAATGTTTCTGTAGATTACCTTATGGAAAGAACGGACAACCCCGAGATGAATAAATGACAAGTAAGATGAAAGACAGATAACCGATATGATTATCTGTCTCTTTTTTATTTCTTTTTAAGTTTTTCAAAAAAGCTTTTGCGCTCGGTATAAGACTCATCGCCCACCGATTTTGCAAACTCGTGCAAAAGATCCTTCTGTTTCTTTGAAAGATTTTTCGGAACTTCAATGTTCACGCGCACAAACTGGTCTCCTCGCCGCGTGGTATTAAGCACCGGAACGCCCTTTCCGCGAAGGCGGAATACAGTGCCGGTCTGCGTACCCTCAGGCACTGTGTATTTGACCTTACCGTCAAGCGTCGGAACTTCAATCTCCGCGCCGAGAACTGCTTGTGTGAACGTAATCGGCACATCGCACATAATGGATGTTCCGTCACGCGTGAGAATATGGTGCGGACGGACGGAAACCGTGACAAGAATATCACCGTTGGGTCCTCCGTTTGTTCCCGCATTACCCTCGCCGCGAAGCGGAACTGTCTGTCCGTCATCAATTCCGGCGGGGATGTTGATCGAAAACGTCTTTGCAGCGCGCTCCTTGCCGGTACCCCCACACTTTTTACACGGGGTTTTTATAATCTTACCCGAACCGCCGCAGGTCGGGCAGACGCCGGAGCTTGAAACCATACCAAGCGGTGTACGGCGCGTGGTGCGAACCGTTCCCGAGCCGTGGCACGTCTGGCAGGTCTCTGCGCTTGTGCCTTTTTCAGCACCAGAGCCTCCGCAGGATGAGCAACGCTCTGTGCGCGTAACGTTAATCTCCTTCTTACAACCGAAAGCTGCTTCCTCAAATGATAGAATGAGATTTACGCGCAGGCTCTCGCCGCGGGTTGGTGCGTTTCTGCGGCTGCCGCCGCCAAATCCGCCACCGCCGCCGAAGAATGAGCCGAATATGTCGCCGATATCAAAATCCTCAAAGCCGCCGAAGCCACCGAAGCCACCACCGCCGGCACCGAAGTTCGGGTCAACGCCCGCATGGCCGAACTGGTCATACTTCTGGCGCTTTTCGGCATTGGAAAGAACCTCGTAAGCCTCGTTTACTTCCTTGAACTTTTCCTCAGCCTCTTTATTATCCTTATTAAAATCGGGGTGGTATTTTTTTGCAAGCTTGCGGTATGCGCTTTTAAGCTCTGCATCCGTAGCCGTTTTTGCCACGCCCAACACTTCATAATAATCGCGTTTATCTGCCATAGAATCATCTCCCTATTCTGTGGGGGTTTATGTTTTCTTCGGGGATAGAAAAACGTTTTGGAATGGGAAAACCAAACCCGAAGTAGTACGAAAGGTACGTCGAGGGGGAGGTTTTCCCATAACAAAAGGCATTTTCAAAATGCCTTTTGTGTTCCGGAGCGTTTTTACATCTCCGATTAGTCTACCTGTGTGAAGTCTGCATCTACAACATTGTCACCGTTAGGTGCACCTGCATCTGCGCCCATATCGGGAGCGCCCTGTGTTGCCTGCTGCTGTGCAGCTGCTTCCTTATAAAGCTTCTCGGAAATTTCGTAGAACTTCTTTGTAAGAGCCTCGGTCTGTGCCTTGATAGCCTCGGTATCATTACCCTTAAGAGTTTCTTTGAGCTTCTCAATCTCAGCAGTTACGCCTGCCTTTTCGTCCTCGGTTACCTTGTCGCCAAGCTCAGAAAGAGCCTTTTCCGTCTGATAAACCATCTGGTCCGCATTGTTGCGAACATCAACCTCTTCACGGCGCTTCTTGTCTTCCTCGGAATACTGCTCTGCTTCCTTGACAGCCTTGTCGATATCCTCCTGAGAGAGGTTTGTGGAAGAAGTGATTGTGATGTTCTGCTCTTTGCCTGTGCCGAGATCCTTTGCCTTAACGTTTACGATGCCGTCGGCGTCGATGTCAAAGGAAACCTCAATCTGCGGTACGCCGCGCGGAGCAGGGGAGATGCCGTCAAGGTTAAAGCGACCGAGAGTTTTGTTGTATGCAGCCATCTCGCGCTCACCCTGAAGAACGTGGATTTCAACGGACGGCTGGTTGTCTGCAGCAGTAGAGAAAATCTGGCTCTTGTTTGTCGGGATAGTTGTGTTGCGCTCAATAAGCTTTGTGAATACGCCGCCCATTGTCTCAATACCGAGAGAAAGCGGAGTTACGTCGAGAAGGAGAATGTCCTTAACGTCACCTGCAAGAACACCGCCCTGGATAGCCGCGCCCATTGCAACGCATTCGTCCGGGTTAATGCCCTTGAACGGCTCTTTGCCTGTGTAGTTCTTAACAGCATCGGAAACTGCCGGAATACGTGTAGAACCACCAACGAGGAGAACCTTTGAAAGATCTGACGGTGCAAGGCCTGCATCACTCATTGCCTGACGAACCGGAACCATTGTGCTGTCAACGAGGTCAGCAGTAAGCTCATTGAACTTTGCGCGGGAGAGAGTGAGGTCAAGGTGCTTCGGACCTGTTGCATCCGCCGTGATGTACGGAAGGGAAATATTTGTTGTTGTAACACCGGAAAGCTCAATCTTTGCCTTCTCGGCAGCTTCACGGATTCTCTGCATTGCCATCTTGTCGTTTGTGATGTCAACACCGTTTTCCTTTTTGAACTCATCAACAATCCACTTTGCAACGCGGTTGTCAAAGTCGTCACCGCCGAGACGGTTGTTACCTGCCGTTGCAAGAACCTCAACAACTCCATCACCGATCTCAAGGATAGATACGTCAAACGTACCGCCGCCGAGGTCGTAAATCATAATCTTCTGATCTGTTTCCTTATCAAGGCCGTAAGCAAGAGCAGCAGCTGTCGGCTCGTTTACGATACGGAGAACCTCAAGACCTGCAATCTTTCCTGCGTCCTTTGTTGCCTGGCGCTGGCTGTCTGTAAAGTAAGCCGGAACGGTGATAACCGCCTGAGTTACCTTAGAGCCGAGATACGCTTCAGCATCCGTTTTAAGCTTTGTGAGAACCATCGCTGAAATCTCCTGCGGAGAATACGCTTTGCCGTCGATGTTTACCTTGTAGTCCGAGCCCATCTCACGCTTAATGGAAGGGATTGTGCGGTCGGGGTTTGTAACAGCCTGACGCTTTGCAACCTGACCGACGATTCTCTCGCCGTCCTTTGAGAATGCAACAACGCTCGGTGTTGTTCTTGCGCCCTCTGCGTTAACGAGAACGGTCGGCTCTCCGCCTTCCATAACTGCAACGCAGGAGTTTGTTGTACCTAAGTCAATACCAATGATTTTAGACATTTTAATTTACCTCCAATTATATAAATGATATGTTTTTACTTAAATTCTCAAAAAAGTGCTTGCACTTTTTTGAAGCAAATCTTAATTTGCGACCTTTACCATTGCCGGTCTTACAACTCTGTCGCCGAGCTTTGCACCCTTCTGGAATACCTCGGAAACTGTGTTCTCGCCAAAGTCTTCGTTTTCCTCGTGCATAACCGCGTTATGGAAGTTCGGGTCAAACGCCTCTCCCGCGGGGTCAATGATTTCAACCTTCAGCTTTGAAAGCGTGTTGCAAAATTCGGTGAAGATAAGCTCAACACCCTTTTTGTAACCCTCATCCGCGCACGGAGTAGCAAGCGCGCGTTCAAGGTTATCATACACTCCGAGAAAGGCTCCGGCAGCAGCTGCTGTTGAATCGTTATAAAGCACTTCCTTTTCCTTTGCCGTGCGCTTTCTGTAGTTATCATACTCTGCCGCAAGGCGAAGGTATTTGTCGTTTGCCTCCTTCAGTGCCGCCTCTGCCTTCTCAAGTTCAGTCGGCTCGGGTTTCTCTTCCGGCGTACCGACAGCTTCTTTTTCCGCATCGGTTTCTGTCATTTCCTCTTCAAGCGTTGTCTTTTCATTTTCTGCCATTTATCTGTGTACCTCCTATTCGGTGAAGAACGAGTCCTTCAGAAGCTTGTTGAAGCCTGTTATAAAATAGTTAAGGTTTGCGGCAACCTTGGCGTAATCCATACGCCGTGGACCTACAATACCGATAACACCTTGTAAATTTTTACCTAAGTCATACGTTCCGTATACAATTCCTGCATCTTTCAAGGGTAAATCGTTGTTTTCCGTGCCTATTGAATAGCGAATCTGACCGGGAAGCACATCATCGGAAAAATGCTCCTGAGCATGACGGATAATGCCCTGCTTGTCGGTAAGATAAGAGAGAAGCTCCTGTGCCTTTTCCGGGTCGCGGTATTCGGGGTGGTTGAGAATACGCGAAATACCGTCAAGATAGACATCTCCCTCGCGCGTTTCGTCCAGCACCTCTCCGGCAAACTCTGCAACGTCAACAATAAGTGATGCAAGCTCTCCTGCCTCCGATGCGGCACGCTTTATAAGAGAAAGGGAAATCTCATCAAGCGTTTTTTCGGTAAAATACATATTTAATATGCGGGTGGCTATGAAAATCTCGTTTTCGGATGGGGGATAGCCGAGCTTTATACGCTTGTTCTTTAAAATTCCCGAGCTTGTAACCACAACGGCGATTGCCGTTCGCGGTTCGATGAGAAAGACGTCAAACTTCTTGACCTTCTCACTGGATGCGTGCGTCGTCAGCGTGTAGGTCGTATAATTTGTAAGCTGAGAAACCAGACGCCCAAACTCACGGAGCATCTTTTCAAGCTCACGCATCCGGCTTCCTAAAGCACGGTTGATTGCTTCCGCCTCGCTCACGCTTATCTGCTGCGGCTGCATAAGCTCGTTTACATAAAGACGATAGCCGGCTGTGGACGGAACTCTGCCGGCCGAGATGTGCGGCTGTTCGAGATATCCGAGCTCTTCAAGTTCGCTCATTTCATTTCGTATCGTTGCAGGGGAAACATCAAGCCTCCCTCTTGCCGCAATTATCTTCGAGCCGACAGGCTCGGCATTTTCAATGTACTCATCTATAATGGCTTTCAATATCCGCCTTTTTCTGTCACTAAGGCTCAAGCGCTGTCACCTCACAATCATTTTTATGTTTTAGCACTCTCGTCCCCCGAGTGCTAATCTTATTTTACTCCTTTTTTTGAATATGTCAAGACGTTTTTTGTAAAATGTAATAATTTTTTAACAAAAATAGCGAATTTGCGCGAAATTCGCGGTTTATTTTGAACTTTTAAAAAGTTTCGGTTCGTCCAAATTTTGGTTCGGTTTTAGCACTCGAGGCATCGGTTTGTCAATTTCACATATCCGGTCCGCATCAAAACAGCGGCAGTTACGGCAAATTTTATGCAAAAACACCTTTTCCCGCACATATATGCCATCTCAACCGGCAGCAAACCGGGAATGCGCAACAAACGGCGCATTTTGTATGAACCGAAAATATTCAATTTTAAAAATTGACGTTTCGTATTATATATGGTAAAATATATAATGTATGAATGTAAAAAGGAGAATTTTCACGCTATGCTGATACTTGACGAATATAAGCTTCGCATAAATGCACTTGATGCGCCGATCGAAGAGCTTTCCCGCGCGCTTGATATTGACGGAATAAAAAACGAACTTACAGAGCTTGAGAAACAGACAGAGTCGGAAGATTTCTGGAGCGACCTTGAAAACTCACAGGTTGTTCTCAAAAGAATTTCCCGTATAAAGGAAAAGCTTGCAAAATTTGACGGTTTTGTTTCCGACCTTGCCGATATCCGTGCGCTGTTTGAGCTTGCGGAAGAGGCAGAGGATGAGGAGGCTGCCGAAGAAGTCGGAGAGCTTTTAACCGCTCTTGAAAAAGCGCTTGCCGATGCAAGAATAGAAACGCTTCTCTCCGGTGACTACGATGCAAACAATGCGATTATGAGCTTCCAGGCGGGAGCCGGAGGCACCGAGGCTCAGGACTGGGCGGAAATGCTTTACCGTATGTACACCCACTGGGCAGAGCGCCATGGCTATACTTATAAAATCTTAGACTATATCGACGGCGATGAGGCAGGTCTTAAAAGCGCAAGCATCCTTATCGAGGGTGAAAATGCTTATGGTTACTTAAAGAGCGAAATGGGCGTTCACCGCCTTGTGCGTATATCTCCGTTTGACTCTTCGGGCCGCCGCCACACGTCGTTTGCCGCACTTGAAGTTATGCCGGAAATCACGGACGACGTTGAGGTTGAAGTTCGCACGGAAGATCTTAAGGTTGATACCTACCGTGCATCCGGAGCGGGCGGTCAGCACGTCAACAAGACAGAATCGGCAATACGCATTACGCATATTCCTACAGGAATAGTTGTTGCGTGCCAGAATGAGCGCAGCCAGCATCAGAACCGTGAGGTCGCAATGCGTATGCTCAAATCAAAGCTTATCGAGATAAAAGAGCGCGAGAATTTAGAAAAAATCGAGGATATCAAGGGCGAACAGAAGCTCATCGAGTGGGGAAGCCAGATCCGTTCATACGTTTTTATGCCCTACACCCTTGCAAAGGATCACCGCACGGGATTTGAAAACGGAAACATCGGGGCAGTTATGGACGGCGATATCGACGGCTTTATAAACGCGTACCTCACACAAATGGCATCGCAAGGAAAGACAGATAAATAGGTAAGAAGTTGAAACTTTTACAGACGGCATCACGGAAAACCGATAAGTAACAACACAAGGAAGGCATTATGCGGATAAAAGAACTGTTTGCGACGTTCGGGTCGCTTGACAACAGACAGCTTTCTCTGAAAGACGGTCTTAATATTGTTCATGGACGCAACGAGGCGGGAAAATCCACCTGGGGTGCGTTTATCCGCGCTATGCTTTACGGGATATCAACACGCGAAAAAGCGAAAGCGGGATATATTCCTGATAAGGAAAGATATCTTCCGTGGAACGGAAGCCCGATGTATGGAAAATGCACACTTATTTCCGGTGGCGACGAAATATCCATTGAACGCACAAGCGGAAAAAGCGGCGTGTTTTCAAAGGTTGAAGCAAAAAATCTCTCGCGCGGCGGGGCGGCTCCCACCGGAGAAGAGCTTTGCGGCATTGCGCGAGGCGTATACGACCGCTGTGCATTTATCGGCCAGGCAAAGCTTGATATTGACCGCGATGCAGACACCGAAAGGAGAATTCTCTCGCTTGCATCAAGCGGCGAAGAAACCGTTTCCGTCCGTGAGGTTATTTCACGCCTTGAAAGGAGCCAACGGCTTATCCGCTCGCCCCGAGGACTTGGAACTCTTTGCGACCTTGAAAAAGAAATAACAAAAAAGATATCTGATATAGAATATGCCAAAAGCACGGCAGACGAGCTTGCACGGACAGAAGAAAGCCTTGCAGTATATGCACGCGAAGAAAAAGCGCTTCTCCGCGCCATAGAAATTGCCCGTGCCGAAGAGAAAAAAAATGCGAGGTTGGTTTCTATCCGTGCAGAGGAAGCTCTCCGCGAGGCAGAAGAAAGAATAAGAAAATACGATAATTACCCGACGAAAGCGGACTACGAACTGCTTTCTGCGGACATATCAACGCTCAATCATCTCTCACTTTCGGAGCAGGCAATAAAGGCAACACTTGCGGCAGATGAACAGGAATACGAAAACGCTGTGAAGGAGATCTCCGAAAGCCGTGCATTTGCCGGAATGAATCTGGTGCTGGCAAGAGAACGCGCCAAGGCTGATATAGAGCGGCTTGAGCAATCCCGAAAGCGTAAGGTCTCACCCGCCGGTATTATTTCTCTTTGCGCTGCACTTCTTCTTGCCGGTGGCTCTTTTGCAATGTACATGGCAGGAAATATGCCTGTTTTTGCAGCAGGTATCGCTTGCTCAGTTTGCTTTGCGGTAGCGGGCTTTACACTTCTTCTCGCTTCCGGAAAACGGGAAATGCGGGAATGCATCATAGAAATTACCGAGCGATATGGCGGAGCGGACAGAGAAACAATAGAGAAAGCGCTTTTCTCTTACAGTACCGCGCTTTCACGTGTTGATGATGCGCTCGGTCAGCTGACGGAAAAACGCGAGGCACAAAGCGAGCTTTCCGGAAAACTTGAATTTTCCAAAAAGGCTGTCACAGAAATGCTTTTGCGTTTCGGAATAGATGCTGCAACTGCTGAAGACGGCAAAAATATCATGAAAACGATGGCAGACGAGCGCGAAGCCGCCTATACCGACCTGCGCGAGGCGCGTATACGCGCAGACGCCATAAATTCTGCTCAGCCAAGCGACGAGGACACAATAGAATATACAGAAGACGAAATCCCCGCATCTTCTCTTGCAGATCTTACCTTTGCAGTTGAAGAAAAAGCGGCGATAAGAAAAAATTTTGAGCTTGCTCTCGCGGCACTGCGCGAGCGCCTTTCGGGGATTGATATCTCCCGCGCGGAAAGCGAGCTTGATATGATGCACAAAAAAGAAGCAGAGCTCACGCGTTCGTTTGACGCTTTTTCGCTTGCAATTAAATGCATCGGCGAAGCAGATGCCGAGCTTTCCGAGCGTTTTTCTCCCGAGGTTGAAAAGCGTACATCGGAAATCTTCTCTGCGCTCACGGGCGGCTCCTTTGAAGTCGTAAGAATCCGCAACCGTGATTTTGATATGGATGTTGCAACAGGTGTTGCAAGCGCGCGCCGTGACGGACTTTTCCTTTCCCGCGGAACTCTTGATGAGCTGTATTTTTCACTGCGCCTTGCACTGTGCGAGCTTATCCTTCCGGAAGAGTCTTCTCCGCCGATAGTGCTTGACGATGCATTCGTGAACTTTGATGAAGAACGCCTTTCCCGTGCGCTATTACTTCTGAAAGAGCTTTCACGGAAAAGGCAGATAATCCTTTTCTCGTGTCATGAACGCGAAGCGGCTTTCTTTAAGAACGACAGCGAAGTAAATATTATAAACCTGTAAATTGAGGGGTAGCCAAGTTATGAAAAAGTGGAAAAAAGTCATTATAATTCTTCTTTGCATAGCCGTTGTTCTGGCAATCGCGGGGTATGCAGCCTATAACATTGCATTTAATTTTGTTCAGGACAAGATGATTGAAACAATGCTTGACTCTATGCTCGATTCCGGCGATGTTTCCGTAGAAGAGCTTGAGCTTATGGCAGAGGTAACGCTTCCGGAAGAGCCGGCAACACCGTCTGAAAGCATCTCTCCCCACGTGCAGGAATCAGCTGTGTCCGCGGCATCCGAAAGCTCCGCACCTGCCGAAAAAGAGAAGGCAAAAACAGAATCAAAGCCTTCTCAAAAACAACCGTCAAAGCCACAGGTCAAACAGGAACAAAAAACCGAAACCAAAACTGAAAATAAACCCGCAGAAGAAAAAAGAACAGAAGCCGTTGATAAAATGACACAAAAAATATCAGACTCCATCACCCGCGCGGACAAGCGCGCAATGGCACGGCTTGTTACCTCGCATCTTTCGGCGGCAGACATAAAGTACCTTGCAGGACTTATCGCAGGCGGCCTTACCCGCGAAGAGAGAAGCGCAGCATACCGCCTTGCAAAGCAACGCTTTTCCGGAGAAGAGCTTGAGCTTGTTTCGATGTACTACCACCGTTACAAAAAGCAGATAATGATAGAACCCGACTATCCGGTAAAATAACCTGTTCTCTCCCTGGCGGGAGAGGATAGGAAAAGCGTAACACAGACCCGACTACCCGGTAAAGTAACCTGTTCTCTCCCTGGCGGGAGAGAATAGGAAAAGCGTAACACAGACCCGATTACCCGGTAAAGTAACAATCATGCAAAAGCTGGTGTGTTAATATGGAACAAAAAGAAAAAATGCTTTCAAAAATTGAAAATTTCCGTCTGCCGGGATTCAATGAAATTCCCGATGTAGGGTTGTTTCTGGAGCAGACAACAAAATACATTTCAAATATTCTTGCTCCACTCGAAGGGGTAACAATAACAAGTTCAATGATAAGCAACTATGTAAAGAAAAAACTTATCAACAACCCTGTTAAAAAGCAGTATGACCGCGAGCAGATTGCGTATCTCATATTCATCGCCGTTGCAAAATCAGTACTCAGCCTTGAAAACATTCAGCTTTTCATCTCGCTTCAGACAGAAAGCTATACTGCAGAGATTGCATATGAATATTTCTGCCGCGAATTTGAAAGCATCCTGCGTTGTGTTTTTGAAAGGCGTGCGGTTCCCGAAATGAGCGGAACAAAAAACAGGAATACCGAGCTTAAAAATATGCTCCGCAATACCATTATCACCGCAGTTCATAAGGTGTATCTTGAAACATTTTTCGCAACGCTTGACGAGGAAACGGAAGAATGAACAAATTAAACGAATATATAAACAGCGGAAAATTTTCCGTTCTTGAAAAATCAGATATCTTAACAAGGTTTTTATGTCGCAGTGAGACGCAAACAGAAAACGTCGGTGAATTTTTTGCAGACGAGGTACACCCGGGTGCAGTTGTTGCTTTCCGCGGCGGAATGGGTGCAGGAAAAACTGCATTCGTCCGTGGTTTTGCCCGCGGGCTCGGCGAGCAGGGAAGAGTAACGAGCCCTACATATACAATTGTAAACGAATATCTTACAACCCCTCCGCTGTTTCACTTTGACCTTTACCGGCTCGAGAGTGCAGACGAGCTTTTTGAGATAGGGTTTGACGACTATCTTACCCGCGGCGGCATCTGCATGATAGAGTGGTCAGAAAATGCAGACGGAGAAGTGAGCTTTTCTCACCGGATAGATATCCAACGCGTGGAAGATGATGAAAACGCGCGTATCATAACCATATCAAGAGCATAGAAAAAGAAGGTTTTACAAATGAAAATTCTTGCAATAGAGGCATCTGCAAAGGCGGCGAGCGTCTGCATCTCCGAGGACGGAAAAATCCTTGGAGAGGTGTTTTTAAACTGCGGACTCACCCACAGCGTTACCGTTATGCCGTCGGTGGAATGGCTTCTTAAAACCACCGGTCTTCGCCTTGCTGATATTGACAGACTTGCAATAACGCATGGCCCCGGCTCGTTCACAGGGCTTCGTATCGGCATGGCAGCAGTAAAAGGCCTTGCCTTCGGTGCCGATATCCCGTGTTGCGGCGTATCTACGCTTGAGTGCGCGGCATACGGCGCAAAGGAGTGCGGGGAAATTATCTGTGCAGTAATGGACGCGCGTGCCGGACAGGTTTATAACGCGCTTTTCCGCGTTGAAAACGGAAAGCTTTTTCGCATATGCCCTGACCGTGCAATAAAGATATCCGAGCTTTATGAAGAACTTATCGCTTACGGCGATGTTATCCTCACAGGCGACGGCGCAGAGCTTGTTCATAGCGAAACAGGAGGCAAATTCACTCTTGCTCCCGAGCATATCAGGTATCAACGCGCCGCATATGTTGCCTCTCTCAGCGAAACGGCAGAGTGTGTTCCTGCCGGAGAGCTTTCACCAGAGTATATCCGTCTTCCGCAAGCTGAACGCGAAAGACTTGAAAGATTAAAGAAAGAAGGAAATTAAAATGAAGGTAGCACTTGGCGCAGACAGCGCAGGATTTGCAATGAAAGAAAAGATAATCGCCCATTTGAATGAGCGCGGTATCGAAACGGTTGATGTCGGAGCATACAATGCAGAATCAAGCCATTATCCCGAATTTGCATATAAGGTTGCAAAAAACGTTTCGGAAAAGAGCGTGGATTTCGGCATCCTCGTATGCGGCACGGGAATAGGTATGAGCATTGCTGCAAATAAAGTAGCCGGCGTGCGTGCATCCGTTTGCTCGGAGCATTTTTCCGCAAAATACACGCGCCTGCACAACGATGCAAACGTACTCTGCCTTGGCGCACGCGTCATCGGCGAGGGGCTTGCCATTGAGCTTTGCGACATTTTCCTCGACACTCTCCCCGAGGGTGGCCGCCATGCCGCACGTGTTGATATGATACGCGAAATTGAGGCGGGCACATACAACATATAACCAAAGAATAAGGAGGAAAAGCGTATGAAGCTTTTACAGCTGCAGTATTTTGTAACGGCATGTAAGTATAATAATATTACGCGCGCGTCGGAAGAACTGCACATCTCCCAACCGTCCATATCAAATGCAATAAAAGAGCTCGAAGCGGAATTTGGCGTAACTCTTTTCAAACGTTTAAAAAAGGGGTTTACGCTGACACGTGAAGGCGAGCTTCTTCTTCACCACGCGCAAGAGCTTCTGCAGCACGCCGAGCGGGTTTCGCTTATTATGTCGGATAAAGGCGCGGATAAAAACACGCTTCGCATAGGTATCCCGCCGATGACCGGAATTTCTCAGCTGCCAAAGCTGTACCGCGGTTTGCGCGCAATTGAGCCGGGAATAAACATATCCACGCATGAGTTTGGGGCAAACAGCCTTCTTGCTTCGCTTGCAAACGACTCACTGGATCTTGCCATTATTCCGACAAATGTTGTCGACCACGCACGTTTTTCATCAATTGAAATCGGCGAAGTGGAAACTGTTTTCTGTGTTCCCGAAGGGCACCGCCTTGCAGGCGAAAAAACAGTGGATATCCGCGATCTTCGCGGTGAGCCTCTTATCCTTTTCGACAAGGGCTTTATCCAGTATGACGTTATAACGTCTGCATTTGCCGCTGCCGGAATTGTACCGAATATCGTTCACCTGTCCTCACAGCTTTATATGATAAAGGAATTTATCTCTTCGGGCTTCGCGTGCGGCTTTATGTTCCGCGATATCGCCGAAACAATACCGAATATTGTGAGCATTCCTCTTTCTGTTCCGATAAAATCAAAGGTAATCCTTGTCTGGAGCAAAGAGCGCAATATGTCAAGCTGTGCAATGAAGTTTATAAACTACGCCAAAACGGCGAAACTGTAATTTTTTGAAAGGAAGTATAAAACCATGAGCGAACAATGCAGTCACGACTGCTCAAATTGCTCGAAAAAATGCGGAGACCGCACTGAAAAATCGAGCTTTCTCGCAGAGCCGAACAAGCTCTCAAAAATAGGTAAGGTTATAGGCGTCGTAAGCGGAAAAGGCGGTGTCGGAAAATCTCTCGTAACCTCTCTTCTTGCCTCTGAAATGCAGAAAAGAGGAAAGCGTGCCGCTATCCTTGACGGTGATATAACCGGTCCTTCCATTCCCAAGGTTTTCGGAGTTCATGAAAGTCTCACTGGAAGCGATGACGGCTTAAATCCCGCAGTAACACGCGGCGGAACGCAGATAATGTCCATAAATCTCGTTCTTGAAAATGACACCGACCCTGTCGTATGGCGCGGCCCGGTTATTGCAAATGCAGTAAAGCAGTTCTGGACAGATGTTATCTGGACGGATGTCGATTTTATGTTTGTCGATATGCCTCCCGGAACCGGCGATGTTCCGCTCACCGTTTTCCAATCTCTCCCCGTTGACGGAATAGTCGTAGTCACAAGCCCGCAGGAGCTTGTTACAATGATTGTTGACAAAGCTGTAAAGATGGCAGATATGATGAACATTCCTGTTCTCGGCATTGTTGAAAATATGGCATATTTTGAGTGCGGAAAATGCGGAGAGCGCCATTATATCTTCGGAGAAAGCCGTATACATGAGCACGCGGCAGAGCTTGGTATCTCCACCGTCTGCCAGATTCCGATAGATCCGGCACTTGCCGCTCTTTGCGATGAGGGCAGAATAGAAGATAAAAACGGCGAGCTTCTTTCCGATATGCTCGACAAGATAGAAAAAGCATAAACTTTTCAAGAAAAAGGACAAAGACAACGAACTCCTCGTGCTGTATAATGTGTGTAATGTCTTTTTTGGAGGTTTTTCGGAATGTCAGATGAAGTAAGAATCGTTCCCGCACAGGAAGAGCATATAGAAGCTGCGTGTGACATCGCAATCGCTGCGTGGACACCCATCCGCGAAATTTTCCGCCGAGACCTCGGTGATGAAATTTACGAATCTCAGTTTACCGGATGGCAGCAGTCAAAAAGAGATGCTATTTCTGCCGGTCTCCGCGGTGGGCGCGGCTATGTTGCACTTGTCGGAGATACCGTTGCCGGTTTTATTCACTACAGAATAAATGAAGCCACCAAAACCGGAGAGATTTGCGGCAATGCAGTAAATCCCGAAATCCGCGGCAAGGGTATCGGACCGAAGATGTATGAGTTTGTCCTTAACAAAATGCGCGAGGAAGGGATGCTTTTTGCAACGGTTCATACAGGGCTTGATGACGGTCATGCTCCGGCGCGCCGTGCATATGAAAAAGCAGGTTTTCATGCAAACCTTCCGAGCATAAATTATTATCAGAAGCTGTAAAATAAATATAATTCGTAAGACGGTGTGGCATTGCCACACCGTCTTTTCATCTGTGTATGTATTTTTGTTTTCTTATTAGTTGGTGATTGTAAGCTCGGTCTCCTTGTCGAAGAGGTGAATCTTCGGAGTCTCGATAGCAATCTTGATTGTGTCG
>JAFQGO010000055.1:0-3937 GCA_017398225.1 Oscillospiraceae bacterium
CGGGTAAAGGTGATGTATTGAATTGTACCCAAAACCTCGTTTTTGTCATACGAGTTACCTAAGGCAGCACCAGACCAACCGGTAGGCTTGCTGACTGTCGCAATAAGATAGTAGTATCCGCCGGTAATGTTTACCTTCTTTGCAGTTTTCTTAAAATCATTTTCTGTGTCTGTCGCAGCACTGCACTGGTTTTCAGACGATAAATGAATGACATCAGCAGTGGCGCTTTCGTTTTCGCTTCCGATCTCTGCTGCGTTGCTGATTATCGTCTGCACAGAGTCAAGCGAGTTTACATTCCAGCCGTTTTTCTTTACGGCATCAGAACTTACAAGATATAAATCCGTTATTCCGTAGTAGGCTGCTTTCCCGTCCCTGCTGTTAGTCAATTCGGGGACATATACACCCTGTGTTGCCGGGACAGAAGCTTCGGGATTTGTCTTGTTATAGTCTCCCAGATAGAGCTGAAAAACAACTGCATTCGCATGGGCCTCTGTGGAATCCGAAGTCGAATCGCTCGGAGCTCCAAATAAAATAAATTCGGCTTTATTTAACTGAACATTCTCATTAGCTGCACCGCCCAAAACACTTTCTAATTTCCATACATCTCCATTTTCAACATTTTTATGGCCATGAGCCGCAATAGTGGCAGATGAAGAAGTGTACATATTCCAATTTGAACCCGATGTTCCAGCACTCCCGTATGCTGAACGTGTAAATTTATATTCATATGTTTCTAATTCTGTCTCCGTGTCTGCCGCAAATACTGTCCCTGCCGGGATCATCGCTGCGAGCATTGAAAGTGCCAGAATAACAGCAAATAGTTTTTTCATCTTAATTTAACACTCACTTTCATTTAATTCTGTTGTACGCGTTTTCATAAACCTCAAGAACACGGTCTACGCCCATTTCATTGACATCCTCAACAAAAGAGTCAAATCCCGTGAGCGGCTCCTGACCGAGCACGAACTTTGCCACCATCTCATTTACAAACACTTCGATTGCTGCACCGTCCTGCGTTTTTATCTTCTGTTCTTCCACAGTGAGACCGAGATAGCTCTTCGGGTTGGGATACTCTACGGTATGCTCAAGCACGAGATCGCGGGTTGAAGAAAGAAGCTCAGACTCAAATGCATCGACCGCCTCGGGGTCAAAACGGGCAACCGTTCCCGGGGTAGAGAAGCCGTAAAGAGTATTCGGCTGTGCACCGGTTTCGTCGGTAATGTATACGCGCTTTCCGTCTACGACGTTATAGGTCTCGCCCTCCTTGCCCCACGAGAGAAGCTCCTCCGCCTCGGCGCTGTAGAACCAGTCAAGGAACTTTGCCGCCTTTGCTATTCTCTCTTCATCCTTCGTGTTGCAGATAACATAGCCGTACGGGTCAATGTTATACTTTGAAAGCATTGATGCGCCCTCCTCCGCATCTGCAACGGGAGGTGCCATTGCGGTAAGCGTGAACTCAGGATTCTGAACACGCGCAAGCGGAGTGAAGAAGTCAATTCTTGTCTGATAATCAGGGAAGATGAAGCCCTTGTCCGTCGTTATAAGCTCCTGCCATGTTGTGGTGTTAATTGTAAAGAAATCGGCAGGGATGAGCTTTTCGTCAACCATTCTCTTGAAATAGGTTATCATATCAAGCATGGTATCCTCTGTTGCACCGTAATTCCATTCATCGTTGTTATAATCGTAATACTCATAAACCTCAAAGTATTCCTTCCACGACGAACCGATCATACACATAAACGCCATTCCGCTGCGCATACAGAACGGGTATGACTCCGGATAAAGCTCCTTGAGCTTTTTGCAGGCAGAATATAATTCATCCATCGTTGTCGGAACCGCAATATTGTGTTTATCGAAAATATCCTTGCGGTAAAGCCACGCACGAACGCCCTGCATACGCTCGCGGCCATGTGTCGGAGAATAGTAAATCTTTCCGTCGTAAGCACGGCGCGGCTTTAAAAGACCTTCGCGCTCATCCTCGGGCAGAGATGAAATGTATGTGTTATACTCGGGCATATGCTCGCCAAGCTCATCGAGAGCAATAAGCGCCCCCTGCTCCGCATAGATATCTGTCAGGGGCTTACTTCCGAAGGCTATAAGGTCGGGAAGCGTATTTGCATCTGCAAAAATAAGCGGCAGCTTTGTTGAATAATCGGTTTGCGGAATTGCCTGAACCTCTAAGTTCACGCCTGTTCCTTCACGAATGTACTGCCATGCTTTGCTGTCTGTATCATTCGGCCAGCTGGGATGTGATTGGGTGACAACCTTGATGACGTCGTCTGCACTGAGCGCGTTATCCTGTACAGTCGGCTTACACGCGCAAAGTGCAAAAAGCATCACTGTTGCCAGAGTAAGTGCGATGAATTTTTTCATTTTGAAGTTACCTCCTGTTTTCTTCTCCGTGTCTTCCTGAGCGGAGTGACACAGCATTATTTAATTTACTTTTTCGTATAATCCAATATGCGCTTGATGAGAACTGCCACCTCCGCTCTTGTCGTGTAATCTGTCGGTGCAATACGTCCGCTCTTACCGTTTACAAGACCTACGGAGATAAGTGCGGAGACAGCGTCGCGGGCGTAGGGTGCGACGGAGGTGAAGTCGGAGTATTGCGATAACACCTCATCCACCGCCATTCGGCGGTCCCCCTTCTCCTCAAGGAGAAGGCTTTTATCGTCTGCGCCGACATTCGGCTGCGCCTCACTACCCTCAAGGGGAAGGCTCAGGCTCTGCAATGCGCGGTAAACGATTACCATCATATCCTGGCGGGTTATTGTATTTCTCGGAGCGTACTTATTGTCGCCTATACCGTTGACAATTCCCGTATTCCGTGCTATTGCAAGCTCGGCTGCGAAGTAATCACTTGCCGATACATCTGCGAAGTTTTCGGTGTTATCGCTTGTTAAGTCAAAAGCACGAACAAGAAGCAGCGCAAAGTCTGCGCGCGTGATGTTATTTGCGGGTGAATAGGTTACTGCAGTTGTGCCCTTTATTATTCCATCGTCCGCAAGAGTGTTTATCGCGTCCGCTGCCCATGCGTGATTAGCAAGGTCTGTGAAACGGATGTTATCCGTTTCACCCGACGCGTCGGGTGATTTTTCGTTTTCCTCGTCTGCCTTATCCTCCCCGGATTCCGGCTTATCTGTCGGTGCGGCTCCACCGCCGCCACCGCCGCCTCCACCACCGGCAGAGGTTCCTGTTGACGGTGTTTCGGTCTTGCCGGCTTCATCTGTCTTGTCCGATGATGTGCCGCCCGTTGTCGAGCCGTAAACAGTGACATAGAAGTGAATGGTTTCCTGCAGAGAGCCGTCGGAAACGGTAATTGCAACGTGGTTTTCACCAACCTGAGAGGAATCCGGCTTCCACTTAAGCTGTTGCTTTTCTGCATCGAGCGTCATTCCGCGCGGAAGCGTTGTTCCGATAAGCTGTATCTCCCTGCCGTTGTATCCGGAGGCATTAAGCGGAATTGTTATCGAGCTTCCGGCAGAGGTGGTCACGTCCTCTACCTGCTCAATCGTCGGAGAGGTGCTTTCGGTGCTTGAAAGGGGAATGCGAAGCTTTTGTCCCTCTTCAACGTGATATGTGTACCCGAGAGAAATGTCTGCACCGTTTTTAAGATCACGGACAAGGGTTACATCTCCGATATCAAGCAAGATGCTTCCGTTTTCAAGCGCTTTTGCGCTTTCGATTTTATACGCCTCCGGATTATAGATATTCGCAGCAACATAGACATATCTTCCCGCAAGCTCATCTAAATCTATATTCTGTCCCGCATCCGGCTTAAATTCAAGTGTGTTATCAAGACTGAGCTCTCGCGTGAACGCGCCAAGAACGCCTGTATACGCGGCTGTCTTTTCCGATGCTTCTTCACCGATAAGCCCCAGCACCTCACCGTCGTTTTAGTATATGTATATCACATTGCCGTCCCCATCAAGGGAAA